>DASTKE010000137.1:0-17521 GCA_035716105.1 Ktedonobacteraceae bacterium
TTATCCATCAGTGAGGCAACCCCATCTAACACAGTCGCCGCATCGTGATGCAGCGTGCCGCAGACGGACTCGATGGCCTTCAGCGTGCAGCCGCCGACGAAAATGGAAAGGGTGCGGAAAAGTTGCCGCTCTCCGCCATCCAGCAAATCATAGCTCCAATCCAGCGTATTGCGCAGGGTCTGCTGCCGGGCCGGGGCATCACGCACGCCGCTCATTAGCACTTGCAGCCGGTGTTCCAGGCGTGCCAGCAGTGCTTGCGGGGGCAGCAGTTTGAGGCGTGCGGCAGCCAGTTCGATGGCGAGTGGTAAGCCATCCAGCCGAATACAAATCTCTGCGACCGCTTGCAGATTGGCGGCTGTCATCTTGAAATCTGGTCTGGCGACCCTTGCCCGTTCGAGGAAGAGGGCTATCGCCGCATATTGTAAGAGTGTCTCGCTTTCTGAAGGATGCACAAGAGGATACACGGGGTTGAGCAGTCTGGGGAGGTCAGGCAAGTCGGGCAACACCAGTGGTGGTACAGAAAACTCGTGTTCGCTGCGGATACGCAACACGGTACGACTGGTCACAAGCACCTTGAGATGAGGGCAGTCGATGAGTAACTCCGAAAGCCAGGGAGCCGCTAACGTGACCTGCTCAAAGTTATCGAGCAATAGCAGCAGGTGTTTGTCTCGCACAAAGGCTTTCAAGGGCTGGAGAAGCTGGGCCTGTCCCTCTCCCTGCCCCTGCGCCTGATCTCCGGTTTCTTTGATGCCAAGCGTTTTGGCGATGGTAGGCACGACCAGGTCGGGGTCGCTGATGGGCGCGAGTGGGATGAAGAAGACACCATCGGCAAAGTCATCGAGCAGATCAGTTGCGACCTGTAGACTCAGGCGTGTTTTGCCGACGCCGCCAGTGCCGGTGAGAGTGACGTGCCGCACGTCTGGACGGCGCAAGAGAGTACACACCGCCTCAATCTCCTGTTCGCGTCCGATCAGGGGAGTGAACGGTGTGGGTAGATTGTAGAGCCTTCCATTCGATTGATCCGACATGTATGTAGCTCACAGCCAGGAGTCGCGGCCTTAATACTCTCGTGATTACCACCGCATTAACTATACCTTACTGCGAACCGGATGACAACGTTACTCTTGAAACAGAACTGCGTCCTTGAAGGGGATGTAGGGGCGATGCCTGGTGCTCGCCCGCGGGTGCCGACGTCGGGCGAGCACCAGGCATCTTGAGGGGAAGTAGACAGGGTTTTTAGATCGCTTGACGGTCTTCTTTTGTGATAGTTTCTTCAAGATGCGCGGCGCGTTTGAGCGCACGGAATTGTAATATTTTGACGTTTGCCACCGTCAGTCCCATCTTTAGAGCTGTTTCTTTGATGGAAAGGTTGAGCAAGAAACGGCAGACCAGCACTTCTCGATAGTGATTGGGTAGAAGCTGAAGCAGGCGCTGTACCTGATCGCTCGACTCGCTGGCTCCCTCAATTGCGGTTTCCTCAGCCGGGCCTTCCCAGCCGGTTTCTAACAACTCATCCAGTGAATTGGTGAACGCTCGATAATAAGCCCGCCAGTAGTCAGCGATAGTGGTACGTGCAATGAGATACAGCCAGTTTTGCATACTTCTGAGACTGTGTTCGGAATCGATACTGCGTGCTGCTTTCAGAAATATTTCCGCGGTCAGATCTTCGGCCTCTTCTCTATTGCCGATCTTACTGTAGACGTAATGATAAATCAATGCGAACTTCTCTCGATACAGCATTTGAAATGCCGACCCATCTTTGATAGGTGCCTTGCTCGCAGGCTGAGATGCGCTTGTTTTCATAGGAGTTTGACTGCTTTCTTCTATGCCTGTAGATGCGTCGTTGTAGGGGCGATGCCTGGTGCTCGCCCGCCAGGGGAGGTAGGCCAGCAAGCACGGGCGAGCACCAGGCATCGCCCCTACAACTTGCCCCTCAAGGACACAGATCCTTTATCGTTCTATGGAGATATAGCTCATGGGGAAGCAGGAAACATCGTCAGAATCGTGTAATTTCCTCCCTTCGATGCTCTGGAAAGCCTCTAGACTGAATTACCTATAGAGGTGTTGTAACTCTTTGCTGTGCTTCTCTGTCTCTCGGCGGGTCGCTATTATGGGCTGGATCAATGGTTAACTCCCAGATTGGGGCGGCTGGGTTTTCTGGCTTCTAGCTCGCTCAGACGCAGCAGGAAGTAGCATTCCTTCCTGTTGACAAAGCTGGCTACTGCCTCTATCATGTAAGTGTGATGAAGTGGTGCGACCTGAAGGGATGGACGACCGGCCCACCCCAGGCAGAGAGACCGGCCTGATTGGACGAGGCGAGGAGACCATGATAGAGCTAAACGGCGAAACCTATCTGGATGGAAACGAGGCTTGCACGCTGCTGGGCATCAAGGTTTCGACGCTGTACACCTACGTCAGCAGGGGGCTGCTGAGAAGCTACCGGCAGGGCATCAAACGGCAGCGCCTCTATAAGCGGACAGAACTGGAAGCACTGTTGCAGTTGCGACCCAGCACTACTCCCACGCCCACTTCTCTCTCAGCGCAAGAACCAGGTCGCGGTACCGATCCAGACGATGATAGGCAGGGGCCACAATTGCCACCCGCCGAGGATTGGGTACCCAATGTATAGGTCAACATGAGTGCTCCCGAATTTCTGAGCGAGCTGAAAAAGCCAGGCCACCCGCAAGGGGATGGCCCTACGAGAGACGACGTAGCGGCTTGCGAAGCGGGCGTAGAGTAGGGCCATCCCCTTGCGGGTGGCCTGCTGAAATCTACAATTTGGGATGATTCCTGTTGACCCTTAAAAAGAGTGTATGCAAGAAAAAACTTCTCAACGCCTGGCTGTCGCCTGTTCGGCGGGAGGCTTCAAAAGTGTCTTCGTTCATGGCGTGTTGAGCGCGCTCGAAACGGGCGGCGTGTGGGCCGAAGCTTATGCTGCCGCCTCCTCCTCGGTCTTTCCTGCCGCTGCCGCCACCATCCGGCAAGCAGACAGCATCGGTTTGCGCTACTGGCGCAGTTCGCTGGCGACGCTGCACCAGCCGGGGAAGGGTATGAGCGAGGTGGTGTTGAACAGCATCGCGGAGTCGCGCTCTCAACTGCACAACGCGCTCTTCCAGCCCGGTACGGCTCGCCTGCTCATAGCGACCAGCCTTGTTACCACGCCCGAAGGGGCCGCGCTGACGCAGGGCAGCGGCGCGACGCGCCTGGGCCGACGCCTGCTCTTGCAGGCGGCACGCGGCGATGCCAGTTGGGCCAGGGAAAATCTCGCCCCCTACCTGTTCGACACGCAGGCACCAGACGCGGAACACCGGCTCACCAGCGAGAATATCGAGGAGGTGATCTACGCCTCCACGCGCATGTTGCATGCCTGGTTAAAACCGGCGGAGATAGCCGGGCGTCCCTTCGTCGATGCCTCCTACACCGTCGCCTGCCCCGCGCTCGAACTGGCCGAACGCGGCTATAGCGAAATCATCGCCATTGCCAACGAACCCGGCACGCTCTACCGCGACATCTTTCAGAGCCAGCCTATACCCGAATCCTGGCACGACGCGCACATCTCCATCATCCGGCCCGACATCGATCCCGCCCAACTCGGCGCGGACTTCACCACCATGAGCGAAGCAGGCATGGTAGCCGCCTACCAGCACGGCCTCCAAAAAGGCCGCGCCTTTCTAGAGAAATGTAATGCATCAAGCTAAAACCTCAGCAGGCCACCCGCAAGGGGTGGCCCTACTATACTCCGGCGTGGCTCTGTGAGCCGCGAGCCGCATGCGAGTATAGTAGGGCCACCCCTTGCGGGTGGCCTGGGGAACCACTTAGACATTATACTTCTCCAAAGACAACCTTGCCGCCTAGAAGCGTGGCCTGGACGCCGTTTTGATCCATCTTCTCCTGCGGCACGTTCAGGATATCTTCGCGCAGTATCACCGCGTCTCCCAGCTTGCCCACAGTGATAGAGCCTTTGTCGTGCTCTTCGCCACCGGCATAGGCGGCACCCAGCGTGTAGGCCCGGAGCGCCTCTGCCACGGGCAGCGCCTGGTCGGGCAGCCAGGGGGGACGTTTGGGGCCGTAGGGTGAGCGGCGCTGCGTCGCGGCGTAGAGGATGCGCAACGGCTCGAAGAGTTCGACCGGGGCGTCGGAGCCGAGCGCGAGGGGAATGCCCATCTGCTGCATCGAGTGATAGGCGTAGGCGCGGCGGTGGCGTTTGCCCCAGTAGCGCTCGGCGTTGTCGCGGTCGGCCACGGCATGGAAGGGTTGCACAGAGGCTACCACGCCCAGACGGCGCATGCGCTCCATGTCTTCAGGTGTGATGAGCTGCACGTGCTCAAGCCGGTAGCGCAGATTGCGTATGGAGGGATCGGCGGTCGCGCTTGTTACGCCCGTTACCCCTGTCTCAGCCAGGTGATGCTGCGCGTATTCGATGGAGTTGAGCGCGACATGCGCCGCCCGGTCGCCGATGGCATGAATGGCGATGCTCAGGCCCATCTCCGCTGCCGCGCTCACCGTCGCCTTCATCTCTTCTTCGGGCAGCGTGAGGATGCCGAAGTTGTTGGGGTTGCCCTCGAAGCTTTCCAGCATGGCGGCGGTTTGCGAGCCAAGTGTGCCGTCGGCAAAGATTTTGATGCCGCCCACGCGCAGCAGGTCGTCGCCCTCGAATCCATGCAGTTTGCCGCCGCTTTCCCGCAGTTGCGGCACCATCTGGCGCGGCAGGATCATCTGTACGCGCACGCCCAGTTTGCCCTCGTCGCGCAGCCGCGTGAGGAGGCGCAGCGCGTCCCTGCCCTCAATCTCGTGGATAGAGGTGATGCCGTAGCTTTGCATCTCCGCCAGCGTCTGCTCGACGTACACGCGGGTCTGGGACTCGTCCTCGTCTTTGATGACCCGGTAGACAAGGGTAGTGGCCTGCTCTTCCTGCAAGACGCCGGTTGGCTCGCCCTCGCTGTCGCGCAAAATCGCGCCGTTGGGCGGATTCGGCGTATCCCGCGTGATGCCCGCCCGTTGCAGGGCGCGGGAATTGACCCACAGCAGGTGTCCATCCTTGCTCCACAGGGCGACGGGATGTTCTGGCGCGGCGTCATCAAGTGAAGCATGGGTGGGGAAGTTGCCGCCCGGCCACAGATTTTTGTCCCAGCGCCCACCCTGAATCCAGTGACCCGCCGGGGTTGTGGCGGCACGCTGGCGTACCAGTGCAGCCACCTCGTCCTCGCTGGCACACTCAGCCGCGTCGATATAATGCGTGCGATGGGCCGTGCTCAGCAAGTGGATGTGCGCGTCGATGAAGCCGGGCAGCATTGTGCGTCCGCGCAGGTCGATCTGCGCCGGGTGCGCGCCTCCGGCCCGGCGCAGTTCGTCATTGCTGCCCACGGCGAGGATGCGCCCACTGGTCTCGTCAATCGCCATCGCCTGTGCTCGTGGCTGCGCGGCGTCCATCGTATAGATATTTCCATTCAAGTAAAGTAGAACACTCATCAGCTATCTTACTCTCTAACAAAACTGGCTATGGCAGCGGCGAGGCGCTGCGGACGCTGGAGTTGAATGTCGTGCGTCGTCTCCGGCACCCAGTGAATGGTGCAGTGCCGGATGGCGCGTGCGACCTGCACGGCCATGTAGCCTTTGGCCAACGAAAAGTCTTCTGCTCGCTCCAACTGCTCCGGTGGTGCTTCTCCCTCCTGCGGCGAAGCGGCGGCTGGCACCAGCAGTACCGGACAGGCGACTTTGCCATAGTACGACAGGGCGCGATCCTCCCACAGCGTTTCGCGGATGCGCCGCTGATCCTCTGCTCGCAGGCGCTCCTCGACCGTCCCATCGGCTAGTACGCGAATAGAGGCCAGCACAATCGCCTCCACTTCAGGAGACCAGAAATCGGCCATCTCCTGCTGCATAGCCTGAAGGAAAGCAGCACGCGAGGCGAAACATTCACGGGGCATGGACTGCCGAATGAAGCGCTCGCGGGTCATACCGGGCCAGTGTCTTGGCTCGATGAGCGGCATATCGACCAGCACCAGGTGGCTGACGAGCGCGGGATGGCGTGCGGTCAGCGCCAGGGCCACACGTGCGCCGTAGCCATGTCCGACCAGGGCCACCTGACCCAGACCGAGGGCAGCCATGCCGCTCACTACGTCCTCCGTCACCGTCGCCAGCGCGTAATCGTTGGCGGGATCACTCAATCCATGTCCCGGCAGGTCAAAGGCGACGAGCTGGTGCTGCTGTTCCAGCGAATCGGCCACCAGTCGCCATGTATCTGCCGTCGCGGCCAGCCCATGCAGCAGCACCAACGGTATTTCATCCTCTTCAGAGGCTGACGCACCGGCATCCCAGGCGAGATAATGCAAACATCCATTTTCGGCATCCACAAACGCGCTTTTTGGCTCTACGCTGAGCAGATCAGCCATATTTGTGTACCTTCCATACTATAGGGACGTGAAAAATAAACTGGACAGGGCTTGCAACCTCTGTAGGGGCCGATTGATCGCGCCCACCGCCGATTGATCGGCTCTCGGCATTAGCCGATAATGAAGGTGAACAACCAGGATCGGTCATGTCATTCTGAGCACAGCGAAGAATCGGCGTGTGGGGAGAGAGATTCTTCGCTGCGCTCAGAATGACATCTTCATGCCGATCCTGGTCGTGAACATTCATAATCGGTGGTGGGCGCGATCAATCGGCCCCTACGAGCGTTCCGTATCCACATTATTTTGCACCCCTACATCCGTTACTGTCGTGAGATCATATACACGCTGAGAATAATCAATATACCACCTATGAGCGTCATGGGCGTGAGTTGGTCGCCCAGCAGCAGGATTGCCAGCATGGTGCCGAGCAAGGGCTGGATGAACAGTGTAGCAGCAGCAGCCGAGCCATCCACCCTGGCAAGACCCTGGAACCACATCAGGTAGGCAACGGCGGTGGACATGATGGCCATCCAGCCAATGGCCAGCCAGCCTGGCAAACTGATGGGATGCCAGCCGTAGCGCAGCACCTCCCAGCCCCCGACGGGCAGCCAGAAAATCATGCTGCCTACGATGGCGGCAGCCGTGACCAGCAGCGGCGAGTGCTTGACGAGCAGCGCTTTGCCACGTATGGTATACAACGTCTCGAAGATCAACGCCAGCACGACCAGTAGATCACCAACGATGCGCCACACGCCCCCGCCTGAAGGGATACTGGGAATCAGGCTGCGCTCGATAATCAGGTAAACTCCTGCGAAGCCGAGTAGCAGCGCAACGCCCGTGAGCGGCTTGAAGCGCTCACGCAGCAGCAGCCAGGAGAGCGCGGCGGTGAAGATGGATTCGCTGGCAATCAGCAGCGCCACATCGGAAGCGGTGGTCAAGGCGAGACCGCCGTATTCCAGCAGTTTGTTGATGACGAAGCCGACCAGAGCCAGCAGTGCCAGTTGGGGCAGATCGCGGCGCGTGAAGTGCAGGTCTTTGCGTTTCGCGATCAGCAGGGGAAGCAGGACGAGCGCGGCAATGCCCAGTCGCAGCGCCAGCATCATATTGACGGAAACGTCGCGCAAAGCCACCTTCGCGGCAACGTAGCTGCAAGCCCAGAAGACATTCGCCAGGATGAGCAGGAACCAGGAACCAACCCGGCGTTGCTGCGGCTGCGCTGTGTGCTGCGCCTGAGTGCTGGCAGGTAGGGACATGCAACCTTTCCATTCGGCCAATAACCAGAAAACGTGTGTATCTTACAGAAGCATAACAGGCAGAATGCCGGGTTGTCAATTTTTCCGTTGTGAGAAGGGTGTCTATCAATTGTTTGCAAGCATGGAAGGACGAAAGCCACCCGCAAGGGGCCTCCCACCTCCACTCCCCGCCCCTGGCTCTACCGCACTTGTGGAGGCTGTAGAGCCAGGGGCGGGGCGGAAGGGATGAGAAGAGGCCCCTTACGGGTGGCTTTCGTCCCCTACCATGCTTGCAAACAATGACGCTTGCCCTTACGACTCTCTCGCATAGTACAGGATACGGCCACAGTTGGTGCAGGTTTGCAGGTCGGAACTGCCGCGAACGTGCTGTAGTTCGCTGGGTGTCAGGATGACCCGGCACCACTGGCAGGAGTTTTGCTCGACTTTGGAGATGGCCCGGCCCTGCTTCGTGCGGCGCATGGCCTCGTAGCGTTGGAGGAGACCGGCGTCGATGCCGGTTGTGCGCTGCGCTCGCTGCTGTTGCAGTTCCTGTTGCCGGGTTTCCAGTTGTGTACGACGCGCCAGCTTCGCCGCGTTTTCGCGTGTCCAGTCTTCCTCTGCCTGCCGCGATGCTTCGGCCCTGCTCCGGGCTGTTTCCTGTAATGCTTCCGTAGCATCCATCAATTCCAGCGTCGCGTCTTCCTGGCGACCGTGCTGCGCTCGCAAACGCTGCACTTCCTGTTGCAGCGCCTGCAACTCTTTGGGATTGGTGACGCTTCCACTGTAGAGCCGCTGCTCCTGGGCTTTGAGGCGGCGGCTCAGGTCTTCCAGCGTCCACTCCGCCTCCTTCTGGGCCTGCTGCCCCGAATGCAGTTGCTGTTGCGCTATCTCGGATTCCTTACGAAGCTTCTGTAAACGGGCGTTGGCTTGAAGAGAACTTGCTATGGCTTGTTGTTCGGCTACGATACGATCCAGTTCGAGGTCAAGCTGCTGTAATTGGAAAAGGCCAGCAGCTACCTGTGTCGTGCTCATCGGCAGACGGTTACTCCTTTCCGAGCTTCGACAAGCGGTTTTGTGGGGTTCAGCTATTATTGTAACCTTTCACTATGCTTATTGGCAAGGGCAAAACGCAGGAACATGCATATTTCTGCATTTCGAGAGTGTTCTCTTTGCTCTAGCACTTTCCTCCTATTTCGTGTGAGAACTGAGGGTTTTTCTCGTGTCATCAGGTATACTTACTTCTGGCTTTGTGCTTGTGCGCTTTATGGGTTATTCAAATGCTTTAGCCGTATTTTCAGATAGACAAGATTTGATGAAGTGAGGAACAAACAGATGGCAACCTATACCTCGATACAGGAAGGTGAAACGCGCCTTCAGTCCACTGATGATCGTCCTTTACCCTCGGAAGACTATGTCCCCCGTGCCATGCCCCAGGTGCTGGGAACGTTCGACATGACGGCAGCCTTCATCATGGCCGTCTTCTGGATTTCGAACGTGACCACCATTGTCACCGGAGGCCCGGCTGGCCTTACCTATTTTGTGCTCTGCTGCGTGGCCTTCTTTGTACCCTGTGCCATTGTCATTGCCCAACTCGGCGTGATGTTTCCCTACGAAGGCTCGTTGTATAACTGGACCTACAAGGCGCTCGGCACGTTCTGGAGCTTCTTCATCGCGCTCTGCGGCTGGCTTCCAGGCGTCCTTTCCCTCGTCTCGGCGGCGGATGTTATTGTGAGTGTCATCCAGTCGCTCAATCCGAGCTGGCTTGTCCCCGCCTGGCAACAGGGTCTGGTTATCATTTTCATTACCATCGTCGTCGGATTCCTTTCTATTCAACGCTACCGTATGGTGCAGAACGTCATCAACGTCGCCGCCATGTTGACAATTGTCGCTGTCGTGTTTATCGGCGTCGCCGCCCTCGCCTGGCTGCTCAAAGGGAAACCATCCGCAACCAATTTTGCGGACCCGACCGGCTGGGGCATCAGCGTTGCGCCGCAGACCAATAACCTCTATTTGCTTGGCACTGTCACGCTGGCCCTGCTGGGAGCGAATATGCCCTTGAATATGGCCGGAGAACTCAAGGATCACAAGACCATTCTGCGTCATCTGCTCTGGGGTTCACTGATTGTCATGGGTGGCTACCTGATCATCACCTTCTCGATTCTGGCGGTCGAGGGACAGAACGCGGCATTCACCGCTCCCAATTCCGTAGCGCTGCTGCTCGATGCGGTCGATAAAGGTCTGGGCAAGTTCATAGGCGGACTCACTGCTGTTTGCATGATGACCTTTTTCATCGTGGTGGGGGTCTTTGAGAATGCCACTTCTGCGCGGCTGCTCATGGTGGCCGCTCTCGATGAACGGCTTCCTTTCGGGGTCGCCCAACTCAACAAACAGCGCATTCCGGCCAATGCCATCATCTTCCAGACGATCTGTGCCTGTGGCTTTACCGCGGTGATCTTCTTTGGGACGCCACTCATCACCTTTCTGGGCAATACGGCTGCGCTGACCACCGAGGCGTACACGGTCACTGCCGCGGGCCTATTGCTGGTGTGGGCATTTTCCTTTCTCTTTCCCTTCATCGACCTGGCCGTGCTCTACTTTCGTCATCGCACCATCTTTGCTCCGCACCGCATCTTTCCCATGCCCGTGTTGATCATCAGTTGCATTGTGGGGCCGCTGGTCTGCCTGGCAACGATTGTCGATACCCTTGTGTATTCCTGGATTCCGACCCTGATTGGCAACAATACCTGGTGGTACCTGGTGGGAGGGTTAACGGCTGTTTGCCTGACACTCTCTGCCGTCGGAAGCATCCTTGCCTCAGGTGAGGCGTCGTGGCAGCAAGTGAACGTGTAAAACCAGTGTCCTTTTTCGACACATGTGGTACACTTGTCAGAGAATCTCTTCTATTATATAGTCCGTTCTTGCGCTGAACTGCTGGACATACATGAACTACCAGGTCCGGCAGCTCAGCGCCTAACCCTGTTCTGACGAGCATCTGTTCTCGCTAGAAGGAGTACTCGGTGACCGATCATGTGACAGCCCATACGGCATCTCCGGCTGGTATTTCCTACCCATTGGACCCGTTATCCGCGGACGAAATCGCGGCGGCGGTGCGCATTGTGCGCGGTTCGGAGGTCTTTACCACTTCCACCCGTTTTATTTCGCTCACCCTCCACGAGCCGCCTAAGGAGTCCGTACGCTCCTTTCAACCTGGACAGACGCTAGCGCGTGAGGTGGAGGTCATTCTGACCGACCAGGGCAAGACCTACGAGGCTCTCGTCGATCTGGCTGGCGAACGGCTGGTATCCTTTGCTCAGGTGTCTGGTGTCCAGGCTCCCATTCCGTTTGAGGAGGCCATTGAGTGCGAGGAGGCCGTAAAAGCCTATCCGCCCTTTCAAGAGGCGATGCGCAGGCGCGGGATCACTGATATGGACCTGGTGTGGGTCGATTCCTGGCCGGCTGGCTATTATACGACCGATGACGCGGTGAGTCGTCGCCTCTCGCGACCGCTGGTCTTTGTGCGCTTCGGCCCGGAAGAGAATGGCTACGCCCATCCAGTGGAGGGATTGCACATTGTGGTCGACCTGACCGCGATGCAGGTGGTGCGCTTCGAGGATCTCAAGCTGGTACCGATTCCCCAGGAGGCGGGCAATTACCGGGCAGAGGACGTCGGCCCACTGCGACCGGATCTCAAACCTCTGGAAATCACCCAGCCGGAAGGACCCAGCTTCCAGATGGACGGCTACCATGTGACGTGGCAGAAGTGGGATTTTCACCTCGGCTTCACGCATCGTGAGGGACTGGTGCTGCACCGGGTGGGCTACGAGGATCAAGGGCGGCTGCGTCCCGTGCTCTCTCGCATGTCGGTGGCTGAGATGATTGTGCCGTATGGCGATCCTTCCGCCCTGCACTACCGGCGCAACGTGCTCGATGAGGGAGAGCATGGCCTGGGAGTGCAGGCCAATAGTTTGGAACTGGGCTGCGATTGCCTGGGCGAGATCCGCTATTTTGACGCCTATCTCGCGGACTGCAAGGGCAACGTCATGCCAAAGAAAAATGTCATCTGCATGCACGAGGAGGACGTGGGGGTACTCTGGAAGCATACCGAGTTCCGGACAGACGTACCCCATGTGCGCCGGTCGCGCCGCCTGGTCGTCTCGTTCTTTGCGACCGTCGGTGTCTACGATTACGGTTTCTACTGGTATTTCTATCAAGATGGCAGCCTCGAAGTCGAGGTGAAACTCACGGGCATCATGAGCACGCGGGGCGTGTTGCCAGATGAGCCGGAGAAGCCAAAGTACGGGACGCTGGTCGCCCCGGGCCTCAATGCCATCATCCACCAGCATTTCTTCAATTTCCGCATGGACATGGAGGTGGATGGCCCACGGAACTCGGTGGTGGAGGTCCACGTGGAGGCGGAGCCGGAAGGCCCGCAGAATCCCTATGGCAATGCCTTTTTCGCCCGTGAGACCGTGCTGCGTACTGAAGAGGAAGCGCAGCAGGTCATCGACCCGCTCAGTGGACGCTACTGGAAGGTGGTCAATCCTCATGTACACAATCGGATGGGCGAGGCGGTGGGCTACAAGCTGATGCCCGGTGAAAATGCCGTTCCCTTCGCCCAGCCGAGCGCTGCTTTTCTTAAGCGGGCGCAGTTCACGACGCGCAATCTCTGGGTCACACCCTATCACCCACAGGAACGCTATCCGGCAGGAGCGTATCCCAACCAGCACGTTGGCGGGGCTGGCCTCCCCGAATGGACGGCGGCCAATCGCGGCATCGAGGACACCAACGTGGTGCTCTGGTATACAGTCGGGGTCACTCATGTCACCCGATTGGAGGATTGGCCGGTGATGCCGGTGCGCCGCGTGGGTTTTATGCTGGCACCCACCGGCTTCTTCGATCGCAACCCTGCGCTGGATGTCCCACTTCCGCCACGACATCATGATGGCGAAAGCTGTAACCACAGCGCGTAAGATACATTGCTATGGCTTGAGTTCTGCCTCAACCTCTTCGAGGAATGCCTGCATCGTGGAGAGGTAGAGGTCCCGCTCTTCCACGTGGGCCATGTGCGAGCTTTGCTCGAAGAGCACCCACTGGGAGCCAGTGATACCCTTGTGGAGCACTTCATTGATCAAGGGGGTCGACTCATCGTAGCGTCCCGATGTGATGAGGGTTGGCACGCGAATCTCGGCAAGCCGGTCGGTGCGATCCCAATCCTTGATGGTGCCAATGATATAGAATTCGCTGGGGCCATTCATGGTGAGATAGACCTGTCCCACCTGATCCATCGCTCGCTGGACATGTGCTGGTATGGGTTTGAGGCGGATCACATGACGGTCATAGAAGACCATTGTGGCTTGTATGTATGCTGGATCATCGGTTGTGCCTGCCTGCTCATGGTGCAGCAGGATGGCTTGCACTTCCGGTGGCAAGGCTTCGCGCAGGCGGTTCGCTTCGGCAATCCAGAGAGGGATGCTTGACGTGCTGCTGGCGAGAATGAGGCTCACCAGTCCCTGTGGTTGGGAGAGCGCATATTCGAGCGCGAACAGGCCACCGAAGGATTGCCCCCACAGGTGGACTTTTTCAAGACCTAATGCGCGGCGGACAATGCCTATTTCCTCTACCGACCGTTGGATGGTCCAAAGAGACGGATCGTTGGGCTGGTCGGAGCGACCACAGCCGAGCTGGTCGTAGAAAATCACGCGCCGGGTGGGGGAAGCCAGAGCCTCCATATCGAGGATGTAGTCATGTGGTACGCCTGGCCCGCCATGGAGCGTTAAGAGCGGGATGTTCTCGTGAAAGGCACCGCCTCCCACGATGCGGTACCAGACGCGGTATTCGTCCAGGACGGGGAGAAAGCCTTCCTGTTCTTGTAGCTGCATACTGCGCTTCCTTTCTTCTGACCTTAACATGTGCATGGTTTGGCACAAAAGCCTACCCGATTTTTCGGAAGGCATGGCCGGATTTATGAGTTAAAACTCATTATCCGCGTGGAAAGCTCTTGTACAAATCATGCCTGTATATTAGTATATAGACATTGGCATTTTCAAGTGTCTCTTGTGATGGCATTCTCTGTAGATTGATTGATGGAGTGCGTGCATGATAGGACCGTGCATACCAGTTTTGTCGGAAAAGGAGTACGCGGATGTCAGCAGTTGAATCGTCTTCTTCCTCTCCTGGCGAACAGCCGGCGCAGCTGCGCGCCAACGCTATTGGCCTTCCAGGTGTGTTGTTTCAGTCAGTCACCAGTATGGCTCCCGCGGGTGCAGTGGCCTTCAGTCTGGGTGCGGCCATTCCCTTTACCGGTGCCTCGTTGCCGCTTGCCGTGGTGATCGCGCTGGTGATTTGTGTTCTGATCGCCCTCAACATCGGATCGATGGCCAGATACCTTCCTTCGGCTGGGGGCTACTTTACGTATGTCAGCCGGGGTCTAGGTCCGCAGGTGGGGTGGCTCGTGGGATGGCTCTTTACCCTGACCTATATCCTCTTTCTCCCGCTCACCCTCCTGGTACTGGGATCGGTGACGGATGCGTTTTTGAGTTCGACGTTCAATATTTCGCTGGGAAGCAACGGCTGGATTCTCTACGCGGCGATCTTCGCTGTCGTCAGCTTCTTCTTGACCTACTTCGGCATCAAGATTTCTGCCGACGCCGGTGTGATCCTGGGAGCCATCGAGATCGGGGTTTTTGCTCTCCTGAGCATCTTCCTCATAGTCGAGGCGGGACGCGGCAATTCGGCGGCCACGTTTAATCCCGCGTCGAGTCTGCAATCGGGGTTGGGAGGATGGCAGGGTGTCCTGTTTGGGATGCTCTTTGCCTTCCTGGCTTTTAGTGGGTTCGAGTCATCGGCTATCTTAGGAGAGGAGACGAAAAACCCTCGTCGCACGGTGCCGCGGGCGATCTTGCTGGCGACGATATGCATCGGTGTCTTCTATGTCTTTTGTAGCTATGCTGGCGTGGTTGGCTGGGGAGTCGGCAAGATTACGACCTATCCCGCCGATCCGAATCCCTGGGGGACATTGGCCTCCCGCGTCTGGGGGCCGTTGGCCTTCATCGTGATTCTGGCCATTCTCAACAGCGCGCTGGGCAACGCCAACGCGGTCATCAACGCGGGATCGCGCCAACTGTTCGCCATGGGTCGTATCGGGGCGCTTCCCGGTCGGCTCGGCCAGACCAATCGCTATCGTACGCCAGGACCGGCCATCATCCTCGCCCTGGTCATCGGCTCGATCATTACGCTGGTCGTTGGGCTGATCTATGGTCCGACCCTGGGCTTTGCCTTCATTGGCGCGTTGCTCACCGTTCCCATCTTGCTCGTCTACATGGCAACTTGCCTGTCGGTGCCGTTTTTTTACCTGCGGGAGCATCGTGACGAGTTCAACGTGCTGCGCCATATCATCCTGCCAGCTATTCCGTTTCTCCTTGTAGGCGTCGTCCTGTACTTCCAGTTCGTACCGTTGCCCTCCGCGCCATTCAACCTGGTTGGCCTCATTGATGGCATCTGGTTAATTGCGGGAATCATCATTGTGGCGGTGCTCAGCAGGCGCGCTCCCCAGGTGTTGAACGAGGGGAACAAGCTCTTTGTTGAGGATACGGTGGCAGAGGCTGTGGGAACTGAGAGTGTGTAAAGAGTAAGGACGTTATCGGCGAGCCATGAAAAAGACCCTCTGGCATGTCATTCTGAGCGCAGCGAAGAATCTCCGGCAGACAGCGGATCAAGATGGCGAGCCGGAGATTCTTCGCTGCGCTCAGAATGACATAGTGAGGCCGATTTTTATGGCATGGCGGGGGTTCAGTATCCCTGCTGAACCCATCCCCGCCCGAAGAAAGAGTCAGCTATGGCAATAGAAAACATATCAACTCTTCAGCATCCGCTCGATCCGTTGACGGCAGGGGAGGTCGAAAAAACGACCGCCATTCTCACGGCCTCCGGACACATCAATCCACGGGTGCGTATTATGGCCTATACGCTGGTGGAACCATCCAAAGAGGCTGTACTGGCTTTCCAGCCGGGCCAGCCGGTAGCTCGCGACGTATTCGTGGTCATGCGCGACCACGAGCGGCAACTGACCATCGAAGCCTTTGTCTCCCTGGATGATGCCACTATCCGCTCGTGGCGCGAACGCCGGGATGTTCAGCCTGCTCTCACCTATCCAGAGGTCTTCGCCGCTCAACAGGCGGTGCTGGCGGATGCCACCTTCCAGGCAGCTATGGCGAAGCGCGGCATCACCGACCTCTCTTCTGTGGTGATCTACCCGTGGACGGCTGGCTATCGCGGCCCGGAGGATGCCGCCGGGCAGGGGCGACTGATCCGCATGGAGGTCGCGCTAGCCGAGGGGCCGGAGGATAACTACTACGCCCACCCGGTCGAGGGCATCGTTGCCACGATAGAGCTGGACACGATGACGGTGCAGATTGAGGATTACGGTGCCGTGCCGGTTCCCACCCGTTCGGGCAACTATACCCCGGAGGGCATCCGGGCGGCAAACAATGTTCCTTCGTTCCCGCAGGGTGCGCGTCCCGATCTGAAACCCATCTCGATCACCCAGCCGGAGGGAACCAGCTTTCAGGTGGATGGTCACGAGGTGCGCTGGCAGAAGTGGCGCTTCCACGTGGGCTTTACTCCCCGCGAAGGGCTGGTGCTGCACCTGCTGGAGTATCTGGACAAAGGGACGTATCGCCCTATTCTCTACCGGGCCGCGCTCTCTGAGATGTACGTTCCCTATGCCGACCCCACGCCGTCGCACAACTTTAAGAACGTCTTTGACGCGGGAGAAGTCGGTATTGGCGTGCTGGCCAACAGCCTGGAACTGGGCTGTGACTGCCTGGGCGAAATCCACTACTTCGATGCGACGGTTAACGACGCCGAGGGGCAGCCGATCGTACTGACCAACGCCATTTGTATGCACGAGGAAGATTACAGCCTGCTCTGGAAACACCTGGAATATAACGAAGACGGGTCAACACGGGCTGAGGTGCGCCGCTCGCGGCGGCTGGTCATTTCATCCATCTCGACGGTTGGCAACTACGAATACGGCTTCTACTGGTATCTCTACCAGGATGGCACCATCCAGTACGAGATCAAACTCACCGGCATCATTGCTCCAGCTGCCATTGCGCCGGGCGAGCAGCCGGTTTCAGGCACGCTCGTTGCTCCGGGCCTCTACGGCCCCAATCACCAGCACTACTTCAATGTGCGTATGGACATGATGGTGGATGGCCCACACAACTCGGTGGTCGAGGTCAACTGCGAGCCGCTCCCCTGGGGTGAGGGCAACCCGCGAGGCAACGCCTGGGTCGCCAGGGAAACGCTGCTCGCCAGCGAGGCCGAGGCCCAGCGCAGCATCGAGCCGCGTACAGCCCGTTACTGGAAGATCGTCAACCCCTCCTCGCTCAATTTCCTGGACCAGCCCGTCGCCTACAAACTGGTGCCGGAGAAGAACGCCTTTCCCTTCTTTGCCGCAGGCTCGCCGCAGTGGCAGCGCGGCGGCTTCACCCGCTCGCACCTCTGGGTGACAGCCTACGATCCAGCGGAGCGCTACGCGGCTGGCGACTATCCCAACCAGCAGCAGGGCGGTGATGGGCTTCCCACCTACGTCCAAAAGAACCGCCCTCTGGAAAAGGCAGACCTTGTTGTCTGGTACACCTTCGGCTCCAACCACGTCGTGCGGCCCGAAGACTGGCCGGTCATGCCGGTAGAGGTCGTTGGCTTTCACTTGAAGTCAGCAGGCTTCTTTGACGGCAACCCCGCCCTCGACGTACCCCCACCCGCCGACCACTGCCACCATTCTTCATAAAAGGAAGAGAAGAGCGAGAAGAAGCTGCATGGCTGAGTGCGCACTCAGCCATGCAGCTTCTTCTCGCTCTTCTCTTCCTTTTATGAAGAATGGTGGCAGTGGTC
>DASTKE010000138.1:0-3112 GCA_035716105.1 Ktedonobacteraceae bacterium
GATCAGCGCGTTGAAAACGTTCGACATGGCCTCCTGGCCGCTGTGAATATCAGTGTTTGGATGCTCGCTAATCAGGGCTGCGGTGATGAGGAATGAAACCTGCGGCAGTGAGTCGGATTTGAGGTCGTCGTAATAATCGTCTGCTTTGTAGTACAGGCGTTTGTCATGCTGCTAGCGTTTGAAATAGACCAGAGGGTTAAACTCCTCCAGTGAACTGCCAGTTCCCAGGCCGAGGTTGTAGCATTTCCAGGTGACATGGTGCGCGTCGAGCAAGTCAACGATGGTTGGATAGTCTAAGCTGCCGCGAGAGAAGTGGTTTGAGGTGTTGCCGCCGGATGTGCCAGTCCAGAGGCCGAGGCGATTGGGTACCGTCTCGCTCAACTGGTAGCCGAAGTAGTTGGCGCAGAGGGTGAAATGATCGGCCAGTGCGTAGTAATATGGCAGGTCAGAGCTACCATAATAGCCCATCGCACTACGACCATCGGCGAGATAGAAACCATCCATCGCTCCCTGGTGCCACTCCTTATGGATCACCGGCCAGGTATTTGAGATATAGGGCGTGATGGGCAAGGAAAAGTGAAATGGTTTGACCATGCCTCCTTTGCCATCCGGCTGCGCGTAATCGGCAGGCACACCAAACTTCCCCAGGCCGGGGTAGTAGCCAAAGTATTCATCGAATGAACGATTTTCCTGGCAAGCAACAATCACATGCTCAATGGGCATATTGCCATTGTTAGAAGAGGGGGTAGGAGTATGCTGAGGCGCTGGAAAGCCAGCATTGCAGCCTTCAAGCCCCAGTTCTCCCACCAGACCCATACCAATCAACATACCAAGCCGTTGTAATGCGCGTCGTCGAGATTGACGCTCATCAAAAAGGTGCTGCATATCCATACATCCATTGTAATGGAAACAGCGATTGCTGCAAGCTCAAGTACGCCTTCGTGCAGGAGAGTGCTTACCTCCGGCGGTCCTTCCATTTCATCAACAAGGCGGTGATGATTCCGAAGATGACGATGATCGCGACGAGGGCCAGCCACATGAGCAGGAGGAAGGTGGTGGCTTCTCGCTGCGTGTAGGTGGAGAAGAGTGTGCCGTGATAGGTCTCGATGGTGCCGAAAAGCGTATCGCCGCCGAGTTTGTCACTGTGCAGGCCGACTGAGGAACCCAGAGCGGCCATCGCCCAGCGCACGGGGAAGAGCGCGCCCAGCCATTGCAAGAAGCCCTCTTTAAGCGGGAAGAGCGTGCCGGAGAAGATGACTTGCGGGATGAGCAGGATGGGGACAAAGCTCATGGCACGATCATTGTTCGAGACGAAGGCCGAGAGAGCCAATCCCATCATCAGGCCGGCCAGCGAGGTTAAGGAGAGCGTGATATAGACCTCCAGAGCACCTGGCAGCAGGATACCTTTGTGGAAGGGATCGACCAGGTTGACGGCGAACACCAGCACGGCACACTGGAAGAGACACAGCAACCCCATCACAAGCATCTTGGAGAAGATATAGGGGCTGATACCGATACAGACCATACGCTCGCGGCGGTAGATTGAAAGCTCCTTTACGATCTCGCGGGCCGCGTTGATGCAGCCAAACATGATGGCGGCAAACGCCATGATGAAGAGAATGGTGGTGGCGTCGCCAGGGCCGGGAACGATGAAATCTTGCAGGGCTTTTGTGTTGTCCCCACGTCCCTGGACATATTTCTGGCCCGTGGGAGCGGTCGCGAGATAGTGCTGTACGACGCTGCAACTTTTGGAGACAATGGGATGCGTGGGATCAGAAATGGCAGGATAGAGCACATTCTGGGAAGTGGTCATGACCTGGGCTGTGGTTGGACACTGCACCACGTTGGCTGGATCAAAGCCGCCGGTGCCAATGCCATACTTGATGAGCACAAAGAGAATGAGGGCGATGATCGGTGCCTGCAAGGCCAGAATCAGCAGATTCTTCCAGTCTTTGATCAGCAATTCCAGGTAGCGCAAGGAGAGCAGTCCAAATTGCCGCCAGGGATTGCCGCGAGGTCTGGTCTTCGTCTTCTGCTGGCCGGGCTGTGGCATAGCGACCACCGTATTTCGCCCCAGCAGTTTCTCGACATACTCACGGTAATCCGAGGAAGTCCGAAATTTGTTTACCTGCTCCGGCGTGCGCTTATTCCTTTTCGCCTCCTCTAGCTGGATGTAGATATCGGTAAAATCCTCATCTTTCACTTTGAAAAATCTGGTCGCTTTTTCTGGTGGCCCAAAATAGACCATCGAGCCTTCTGAGAGAAAACAGACGTAATCACACTCCATAATATTGGCGGTGGCGTGCGTTACCAGCACGATGGTCTGTCCCTTGCGTGCGAGGTTGCGTAAGAGCTTCATCAGCTTGCGATCCAGGCCGGGATCAAGGCCGGAGGTTGGCTCATCGAGGAAGAAGACGCTGGGCTTCGCCAGCAATTCAAGCGCAATCGAAACACGCTTACGCTGCCCACCGGAAAGCTTTGTAATCAGCTTGCTGCGATGCTCATACATTTCTACATCATGAAGCACCTCGTTGACGCGCTGCCTGATTTGCATGCTGGAAAAGTCATCGGGCAAGCGCAGGCGAGCAGCGTAGGACAGAGCGCGCTCGACCGTGAGTTCGCGATGGACGATATCATCCTGTGGCACGTAGCCAATCTGCGCCCGGAACGCCTCAAAACTGGCGTAGTAATCCTTCCCGTCGTAATAGACCTTGCCATCTACCGGTCGCACGCCATTCAAGGCATCCATGAGCGTCGATTTACCGGCACCAGAGGCTCCGACGAGCGCAACAAACGAACACGCGGGAATCGCCAGAGAAATATCGTTCAACAGCGGGACATGCTTCCCATCCTTCATCACGGTCCTCTTGAGTTGGAAAGCTTTGATATCGATCACCTGATTACTGGTGATGGGTTGCAACAACCCTCCCTGATAGATATACTGGAAAGGGCCGATGTGTATCTCATCACCACGCTTCAGCAGCGTGCGCGTAATACTGCGCCCATTGACGTAGGTATGGTTCGTACTGTTGCGATCAATCAGCAGGTGGCCTGAGCCGCTTTTGCGCAGCACGGCGTGACGAGCCGAGACCTGGGGGTGGTCTAACTGAAT
>DASTKE010000139.1:0-2169 GCA_035716105.1 Ktedonobacteraceae bacterium
TATGGAACAGCAGGATGCGTGTTACGTCAGCGCCATCGATGTTGACTATGATGATACTGCATGGCAGCTTGCGGTAACGAGGGGGGCAGTGTTGGGCGAGATGCAACAGGCGCATCTGATAGGAGCATAATGAGGATACAGAGAAGGGACAGATGCGACCTTCAGTTTGCCATCTGTCCCTTCTCTGTCTTGCCTGTATCTTCACAAATCGAGCTTTTCAATTGCCTCGTGTAAGACCTGGGCAGAATGCGTGAGTTGTTCCTTTTCCTGGGTGTTCAGTGCCAGTTGTACGAAGCGGCTGACGCCATGCCGGTTGATGACGGCTGGCAGGCTGATATACACATCCTCGGTTCCATACAGGCCATTGGTGAGGCAGCTTACCGTCAATACGCGGTTCTGGTCGCGTAATATGGCCTGGACGATCTGCGTGGTGGCCAGCCCGATAGCGTAACTGGTCGCTCCTTTGCGTTGAATGATTTCGTAGGCCGCGTTTTTCACCTGATCGAAAATGCGGTATGATTGCTCTGGATCTGCGACCGTACCCAGTTCAGGGTTGAGGGTTTGCAGGGGCGTTCCCGCGACATTGACCCGGCTCCAGACCGCGACTTCGCTGTCGCCATGTTCGCCAATGATGTAGGCGTGAATGCTGCGTGGGTCGAGTTGTAGTTCCTGTCCGAGCAGATAGCGGAAGCGGGCGGTGTCCAACACCGTGCCAGAGCCGAAGACGGACGTGCTCGGCAGGCCAGAGAGCTTCCAGGTCACATAGGACATGACATCGACGGGATTGCTGACGACCAGAAAAATAGCCTCCGGGCAGTAATGCACCAGTTCGGGAATCAGATTTTTGAAGATGCCGACGTTGCGCCCCAGGAGTTCCAGGCGCGTTTCGCCCGGCTTTTGCTTGGCCCCCGCCGTGATTATCACGATGTCCGCCCCCTGGCAATCGGCAGCGGTTCCGGCTCGCACTATCGCAGGCTCGACAAAGGAGAGACCATGCAGCAGGTCCATCACCTCCCCTTCAAGCTTGTTGGTGTCTATGTCAACCAGCACCATTTCATCCAGCGTTCCCTGGATCAGCATGGAATAGGCGATAGCCATCCCAACCTGTCCGGCTCCGATGATCGCGCCCTTGCGTGGACGCCGGGCAGCAGTGGGCGGCGTTTCTTTCAAGGAGGAAACAAAGAGACGATTCTGCAAAACATACCTCTGCTTTCTCTCTCTGGTCGTTAGAAACTGTGAATTGTCGTTCAGCGTTTGCGCGATGCTGCCTTCCTGAAGAGGACGAGCACGCTGCTCCATAAGCCGATACCGGCAAGGGCGATCCTGGTCAGGTCGAGGATGGGTCTGATGGTGACGCCTTCTGGCCCAACGATGATGGCCGCTATGGGCCGTCCCCTTGAGAAGCCACCGCCGCCGATGCCACCACCACCGCCGCTTGTAAGCTGCGATTGGGAGCCTTCGCCCACCTGTTCTGGTCCTGTTCCATTGCCCTGCCCGGAGCCAAAGCCACCGCCCGCGGCCACCTCGCAGGCGGTGATGACAGTGTAGCCACCGTTGGTTACGGGTTCGCTAAATACGGAGCTGGCATGGGCCGCACTGAAAATTTTCTCCATCGAGCGTGTGAGTTGTTGATCTCTCTCGCTTGTTGCCGCGAGCACATCGCTTACTGTATTTTTCATGAATGATGCTCCTTTCGTTGTGCAAATACACGTCGGCCAATGATGCTGATGCCGATACCAGCCGCGAGCAGTCCCATTTGTAGTATACGAGTGGCATCGAGAATGCGATACCGCTTCACCTGCCCATGCTGCTCCACCAGCAGGGCCGTTGGCCGGTGCCAGACGAAAGCACCCCTGGGCAAGCGGAAGACGAGCGCCTGCGACTGTGGCGTGATGGTCATATCATTTACCAGCACCGGCTCGCCGGAAACCGTTTTCCATTGAAACACGTTTTTGACCTGCATACGGTGTACCTTTCGTCGCTTCTATCGAAGAAATGCTTCACCAAAACATTTTTTCCCGCTGAAAGCGTAACTCATTTCTCTGTGAAAAGCAAGGCAGGATGTTCCCCAAAGCAAGCGCTGGTGAAGGCTTGAGAAGAAATTGCCGGAGAACAACTCCATAGCTAGCTATGTCGTAGATTCATCAGGAACGTTACTTGTCATGGCAT
>DASTKE010000140.1:0-9285 GCA_035716105.1 Ktedonobacteraceae bacterium
CCCGAACCCGAATCGATATTGACCAGCAAAGCCAGCCGTTCCAACAACTCCGGCTGGTACTCCTCAAGCTTCGGCAGATACTGCTGTGCGTAGGCGCGCATGTGGATGTCCTTTGTTCCCGTGGATGTCAAAATGTTCTACGTTGTTCTATTGTATCATATAGGATAGGTGGCTGGCATATGCCGTAGGTGCCGATAATGAATTTTCACGACCAAAACCGGTTTTGGTCGTGAAAATTCATTATCGGCTTGCCATAAAAAACTGGTCCAGACGTGTCATTCTGAGCGCCGCGAAGAATCTCCGTGAGCCACCTTGCCGAGCGAACCTGCAGCAGATTCTTCGCTGCGCTCAGAATGACATGTCCGCAAGGGCTTTTTTCATGGCTTTGCCATTTATTCATGAAAAGGAGGAAGCATGATCGCGCTACCCTACACCATCTGTTTCTGCCTGTGCGGAAACCAGGTGCTGATGCTCTACCGCGACAACCCACCCAACGCTGGTCGCTGGAATGGCCTCGGCGGCAAGATCGAGGCAGGTGAAACTCCCCTCGTGAATATTCATCGCGAAATGATGGAAGAGGCGGAAATTGATCTCCACCATGCGCAGGAACTGCGTTTTGCTGGCATAGTCACCTGGACGATGCTCAATGCTCCTCTCTCGTCCACTGGCGGCATGTATGCCTTCCTCGCTAATCTCCCTGCCGATGTTCCGCTCTGGCCTGATCGCCTAACGGCTGAAGGTCTGCTCTCCTGGAAAGCGTTGAACTGGGTCTGCGACCTGTCCAATCCCTCGGTAGTGAGCAACATCCCGCGCTTTCTGCCACCTATGCTCAGCAGTCCCGAACCACAACAATACTCCTGCATCTATTGGGAGGGAGCGCTACAAGGCTTTGAAATCGCTGTCTTGCCGCAGCTTCCTCGATATTCTATACTTCCTCAGAGAGATGGTTCTATGGAACTGTAAGATGTGTCTCAAATGCGTTGGCGTACTGCCTCGGTCGGAGAACAAAAAACATGAGTCCGGAGGAAAGCGAAAAATATTTGAAGATGCTCGGCGCTGAGCTGCAAAAGAGGCAAGTCAGCGGAGAAATCCTGCTCGCCGACGACGAGGTGCTGCTGCTCGATATCAAGCAGCCAGAATCCTATGAGGATACTGAAGCGCGCATAGCTTATTTGAGAGGGGATGGCCCTGCTGTTGAAAGACGCAGGGATATGGATGCATACTTTGGCAGGAATGGAGTAGTTCTTCGCGAAGAAATCGCATCCCTCGCTAACAAGGAGGGTTTGCCTGATAGTTGGCTAGATGTGGTGTTAGAGGCGCTGTTTTACTTACAGCCGTCGCAGATACAGTGGATTGAATATTCAGGCTTACGTGTGTATTGCTCTTCAGCGGATTACCTGTTTACAATGAAGATTGTTACCGGCTACCAAGATGAAGTAGGCATCAGAAAATTGATAGAGAAGCTGCATATTGTAGATGCTCAAGCTGTGCTAGCTATCATCACAAAATATATACCAGAACAGTTATTGACACCTGAGATATATTTATTTATCGAGAGGCTTTTTTAACAATCTCAAATATATTTTACGGAAGAAACGAGTGGATAAGGACGATATTGAGAAATATTTACAGATGGTTGGTCAGGAACTTCACGCACAAGAATTGAACTTAGAACTTCTCCTGCTTGGAGGAGCGGCGATGCTGATTGAAGTTGGCAATCGTGAAAGTACGCAAGATGTCGATATATACCTTCTGTCCGATTTCGCGGCTCTTATGAAAGCAGCTGCAGTTGTTGCAGCGAGAGAAGGTCTACCTGATGGCTGGCTCAATTCTGCTGCGGCAGGTTTTACCTATGGTTTTTTGAGACAACCGGAGAAGACTCTATGGAGAACATTTCCGGGCCTGACCATCTATCTTCCATCATTAGAATATCTGTTTGTAACAAAAATGATGGCTCATCGTTTGAAAGATCAAGCGGATATTATTGCTCTCGCAAGCAAGTTGGGCATCGAAAGACGAAAGGAAGCACTTTCTCTTGTAGAGAAATATGTGCAGAAACAGCATATTACGGAAGATGTGCTGGATGAAATTGAGGAGATATTTGAATCGTAAAATCCATTGAAAGGGAGATGATGACTCTACTGCCCCATCGTTCGTATCAGTGGCATACAATCGCAGAAACTGTTGAGCAAATTTATCGCGGTCAAACGCCGTGGGTAGCTATTGGCAATTTTCTGAACGATTGGTGGCTCTACGCGGTTGAGCATCGCTCTGAACTGGTAGCGGCTCCATTACCTCCTGCCCCGAACCCTGAAATGCAGCGTTGGGCTGCTTTTTGTGCCGCGATGGTGGAATGGCTTTGCCAGCAGGAAAACCTGCCCTTTCCTGCATGGACGAGCCAGAAAGACTATACTCTGCCCAATCCCTGGTTTCTCTATGAGAAGTCTGCACGACGTTCCTGGCTGTTGGCGACGACACCAGCTCCGTTTAAGACGCGCAACATTTTTGGCGGAGATCGCATGTTTCTGAAAAAAGAGCCTGCACTCTAATTGTTTTGTTATCCCTCGTTAAACGATCTGGCCGTCGCGCATGTGAATGATGCGGTTGGCGCGGTTGCCGACTTCGAGGGCGTGAGTGACTATGACGAAGGTCTGGCCGTTCTCGTGGTTGAGGCGGGAGAGTAGGTCCATGATGTCCAGGGCGGTCTCGCTGTCCAGGTTGCCAGTCGGCTCGTCGGCCCAGACGATGGCCGGGTCATTTGTCAGCGCACGGGCGATAGTGACACGCTGGCGCTGACCGCCGGAGAGTTCCGCCGGGCGATGCCGGGCGCGGTCGCTCAGCCCCACGATCTCCAGCATCTCCAGGGCGCGTTTGCGCGCTTTGCGAGCGGGAACTTTGGAGACGAGCAGGGGCAATTCTACATTTTCCACGGCGGAAAGCACGGGCAGGAGGTTGAAATCCTGGAAGATGAAGCCCATGTGCCGGGCGCGGTACTGCGTGCGTTCGTTGTCGCTCAGGTCGCGCAGGTTGTCGCCCTGAATGAGGATATCGCCTTCGTCGATGGTATCCAGGCCAGAGAGACAGTTGAGCAGCGTCGTTTTGCCGCAGCCGCTCTGTCCCATAATGGCGACCATTTCGCCTTGCGCGACATCCATGTCGATATGATGCAGGGCTTCCACACGCAGTTGCCCGTTGCGATAAATTTTGCGTATGTTGTGGGCCTCGATGATGTTGGATTGTTCGATTGCCATAGATTTCAGGTTCCTCATTGTCATTGTCCAACGGCCAGTTCTTGCAGCTGCGCTGGTCGACAAATGCTGATATACTTGCGTCCCAATTCGATGATGCCACCCTCTTTCAGTTCGCGCAGGGCGAGGGCGACCGTTTCGCGGTAGACCCCCAGGCGATCCGCCAGTTCTCCCTGGCTAAAGCCCGCCACGACCAGTTCGGCGCTTTCGTTCGGACGTGGCGTTTGGTCGGGTCGGGCCAGTTGCAGCAGCAGCGTCGCCAGGCGTGCGGTGGTGCTTTTAAACGTCGTATCGGCCAGCCGCGTTTCCAGTTGCGTGCAACGCTGCCCGATGATCTGAAGTAGCGTGCGCATGGCTCCCGGCTTCTGGGCCAGCAGTTGCTCCACATCAGCCCTATGCATCATGTAGACCAGCGAGTCCTCGACTGCTTCCGCAAAGCTCTGGTGCAGATCGCTGCCGGTCAGTGGCATACCACCGAAGTAGGCGTCCGGCTCAAGCATCGCGATAATCAGTTTGCGACCGTCGGCAGACAGGTGGTAGAGCTGCACGCGACCGCTTTTTAGCAAAAAGAGCATGGAGCCTTTTTCGCCTGGGCGGTGCAGAATCTGCCCCGGCTGGCAAGCGATCACATTGGTGATGCGGTCCAACTCGCCGATTTCGGTCGCATCGAAATCGCAAAAGAGTGGGCTGTGTGCCAGAAAGGCCATTTTCCCCGCTCTGCCTTCGGCTCTCTGTTGTGCTGTCGTAGGTGCGATGCCTGGAGGCCGTCCGGGGGACGGAGACGAACGCCCGCGCTGGCCTTGCGCCTGTGCTTGTTTCTCTCGCATGTGGGCTTCCCTGATCCTGTTTGAGCTTATTGCGCCAGTGCATATTGTACCATATGCCCGCACACGATTGATGGTTCTTTTCTTGCACAGAAGGCTCTTCGTCCCATCCCATCGATGCAAAAAAGGAACTTCACCCCAACCCAAAAATTTCTTGCCAGCGGGAGAGGAGTGTGATATACTTACATCTTGGCGGGAGCTAGCTCCCGCCCAACTGTGATTACGGTAGTCACAGGAAATACACACGCTCTCTGACCAGCAAAAACCCTGGTGCCCCTCGCTCGTTGATTGATGAAGTAGGGTAATGCCGTGGGGAACCCTTCGCTGATGAGGTAGAGAGCGGAGGAACATAAGGGAGGATTTGTCTTTTGGCAAACGTTATCTCAATGAAGCAGCTACTTGAGGCCGGCGTACACTTCGGGCATCAGACCCGGCGCTGGAACCCCAAGATGGCTCCTTTCATCTTCATGGATCGCAATGGCATCCATATCATCGATCTTCAGCAGACCGTGACACGCCTCAACGAGGCTTACAATTTCGTGAAGCAGCTCGCGGCCAACGGCGAGAACATCCTCTTCGTGGGTACAAAGAAGCAGGCTCAGGAGGCGGTAGCTGAGGAGGCGAAGCGCAGCGGCATGTACTACGTCAACCAGCGCTGGCTTGGCGGGATGTTGACCAATTTCCAGACCATCCAGTTGCGCATCCGCTACCTGCGTGAGCTTGAGGCTCGCCGCGATCGCGGTGATTTTGAGCGCCTGCCGAAGAAAGAAGTACAGCATCTGCAGGACGACATGACGCGCCTGGAACGCTTGCTGGGGGGTATCAAGGACATGAAGCGCCTGCCCTCGGCCCTCTTTATCGTTGATACGCGCAAAGAGCGCACGGCAGTCCTGGAAGCGCTGCGCCTGGACATCCCCATCATCGCGCTTGCTGATACGAATTGCGACCCCGATGAGATGGATTACCCCATTCCGGCCAATGATGACGCTATTCGCGCCGTTCGCCTGCTCAGCGCCAAAATAGCCGATGCTGCTATCGAAGGTCGCCGCGAACTCGAAGCTCGCATGAAGGACTCGGAAGAGGTTGCGACCGGGGAGCCAGCAGAGGCAGTAGAAGTACAGAGTACGTCAGAAGCACAGGACACATCGGCAGCAGTGGTGGGTGCTGAAGAGCTTGACATGGCCCCGCCTGCACTGCCCGGCGAGGAAGTTGCAGTCGAGCAGATAGCCGAGCCGGAGCTTGTCGCGAAAGAGGCTCTCTAAGCACGACTCGACGGTGGGAGGTACGAGGAGCCGAGGCGAGCGGCCAGGGCGACCGCACGATACCAGAGAAATCGTACGTTACCAGGGCGACCGCACGCTAGATACCAGGGCGACCGCGAGGATACGCCCCTACCATACCCGAGTAGCTCGCCCGCAAGGCGATGGCCAACGTGTATAGTAGGGGCGTACCCTTGCGGTCGCCCTGGTAATATCATGTTGACCTGGAAGTGCCACGTTGACCTGGGAATATTCCATTGTTGGGTATCACTCTTTGGTAGAGCTACACACGTATAGAAATTTGTCAAGCACTCAGGTACAAAAAAGATGGACAGAGGTAATGTACTTCTTCCTATCGCCTGAGTATGATAGAAGTATGAGATTGAGGAGAAACAGACCCTATGAACTATGTACCAGCGGATGTGAGAAAGTTGCGTGATGAGACGGGCGCGACCTTTGCAGATTGCAAGAACGCGCTCACCGAGGCCAGTAACTGGGATGATGCCATCAAGATTTTGGAAGCCAGAAGCAGTAAGAAGGCGGAAAAGATCATGACGGCAGGCCGTGAGACCAAGCAGGGTGGCATCTTTGCCTATGTCCACCACAACAACGCGCTTGGCGTGCTGCTCGAACTCAATTGCAGTACTGACTTCGTGGCACGCAGTGAGGCGTTCCGCCAGCTTGCCAGTGACCTCGCGTTACAGATTGCCGGAGCCGATCCCAAATACATCAGCCTTGACGACGTGCCAGCCGAGGTGGTTGAGGAGGCGCGCCGCACGATCAATGAAGAGCCTTCGATGGCGCGGGTGCCAGCGGAGAGGCGCGAAGAGGTCATCAACAACAAGCTGAAGAAGGCGCTGGGCGAGCAAGTTTTGTTAATGCAGCCCTGGGTCAAGGACGAGACGGTGACGGTCAATGACCTCGTACGCAAGGTCAGCGCCGATACCGGAGAGGCGATTGTCGTGCGTCGTTTCAGTCGCTACGCGCTGGGGGAGTAATGTAGCGGCGCATGGGAGTAGAAACGATGTCAGAACAATCATCATCCTTGAAGTACCAGCGCATTCTGCTCAAATTGAGCGGAGAGGCACTTGGGGCGGGTCCAGCGTCTGGTCTCGACGCGGAGACGGTACGGCGTATCGCCAAAGAGGTCAAGCGCGTGCATGATCTGGGCGTGGAAGTGGCACTGGTCGTCGGCGGCGGCAATTTCTGGCGTGGTGCCGATGCTGCCGCGACGGGCATAGATCGTGCTACCGCGGACTATGTCGGTATGCTGGCGACCGTCATGAACTCGCTGGTCTTGCAGGACGCGATGGAGAAGCTTGGTATGGATACGCGAGTGCAAACCGCGATCGAGATGCCGCCCGTGGCCGAGCCGTTTATTCGCCGCCGTGCGGAGCGTCACCTGGAAAAGGGGCGGCTGGTGATCCTGGCTGCTGGAAGCGGCAACCCCTTTTTCAGCACCGATACTGCCGCGGCTCTGCGGGCTGTTGAACTCAATGCTCAAGTGTTGCTGAAAGCTACCAAAGTGGATGGTGTCTACGATGACGACCCCATGCGCAACCCCAACGCTCGCAAGTTTGATGAATTAAGCTACATGCGAGCCTTGAACATGGGCCTGAAGGTCATGGACAGTACCGCGCTTTCGCTGTGCAAAGACAACCATATGCCTATCGTGGTGTTCAATATGAACAATCCGGGAGCATTGGAAGGTATTATGCGTGGCGAAAAGCATGGAACGCTCGTCCATGATATAGAGGAGTCCAAAGAGCGATCATAAGGTCGCCCAATGTTGGTGGGCATATGTACGGGCGGCCCTGGCAAGAGCCGCTCTGGCAAGGGAGCGTTGCAATGGTAGATGATATTTTCAGCGATGCGGAACGACGTATGAACAAGGCGGTTGACGCTTTGAAGCAGGATTTGTCCAGCATTCGTACAGGGCGTGCGAACGCGGCTCTGGTTGAGCGCATTCAAGTCGACTACTATGGAGCGCCGACTCCACTCAACCAGCTGGCCACCATTTCCGTACCGGATGCGCGTCAACTGCTTATTCAACCCTGGGATCGCAAAATCCTGACGGATATAGAGAAAGCCATTCAGCGGTCTGACCTGGGGATCAATCCCAACAATGATGGACAGGTGATTCGCCTGGTCATTCCTCCAATGAGCGAGGAACGCCGCCGCGATATGGTGAAGATGCTCCACAAGAAATTGGACGAGCATAAGGTTGCCGTTCGCAACATCCGTCGTGATGTGCAGGACAAGCTGCGTGATCGTGAAAAAAAGAAGGAAATTTCCGAGGACGAGCTGAAGCGTAGCACGGAGAAGCTACAGAAGCTCACCGACCGCTTCATCGATGAGATGGACAAGGTCGGGAAAACCAAGGAACTGGAGATACTGGAGGTCTAACTTGACCAGGATACAAAACCTTGTTCCCTCGTCAGTCGTACAGGGAAAAGGCAGTGTGCAGGAGCAAACCATTGCAACCGGGCAGAGTTCTCAACTGCCATCACTGCGCCACCTGGCTATCATCATGGATGGCAATGGGCGCTGGGCGACCAAACGCCATCTGCCACGCCTGGCCGGGCATAAGGCGGGTGTGACAGCCTTGAGGCGAGTGGTTGAGTGTGCGGCAGATGAGAATATCGAGATGCTCAGTGTGTATGCCTTCTCAACAGAGAACTGGGGGCGTCCTCGCGTAGAGGTAGATGGCCTGATGCGCCTCTTCTGGGAGACGATCCGTTCAGATTTGGAGAAGTTACATCGCGATGGAGTGCGCCTGCGCCATCTTGGTCGTTTGCAAGACCTCTCACCTGAGATTCAAAAAGCGGTGCGGGAATCGATTGAACTCACACGCAACAATACCCGCATCGGTCTCAATGTCTGCTTTAACTATGGAGGACGAGCTGAACTGGTGGACGCCATTCGCCAGATGATCGCTGATGGACGCAATCCTGAGAGCATTACGGAAGAGTTGATTGCCTCTTACCTGTATACCCGCGATCTGCCTGATCCGGATATGGTCATTCGCACGGCAGGTGAGATGCGGGTCAGCAATTTCTTGCTGTGGCAATCCGCCTATAGCGAGTACTATGCAACGCCGACGCTCTGGCCCGATTTCGGACACGAGGATTTACAGGCAGCAATAGAAAGCTACTGGCAGCGCCAGCGCCGCTTTGGCCGTCTCTCCACCCCGTCAACCATATAAAATATGGGGTTGCAAGGGGCCATAGCCCCTTGCCGGGGTCTGGGGTGTCCCCAGGGTTCTTTTTTTTTAAGACCCGCCGCCGAAGGCGGCGAGCCGAGGATGGGAAATCTGGGGACACCCCAGACCCCGGCAGGGGAGTACCCCTGCACCTCCTTTATAGAAGGTAGAGGGAGAAAACGCCGCGTGCAGAGCGCAGAAGAACAGAATCCACCGGAGGACATAGGTGAGCAGGCTAGCACAGCCAGCGCGAAGAAGAGTGATGTTGGTCAACGCTGGCTTACGTCTGCTGTCGCCATACCCATCGTTGTCCTTTTTGCCTGGTTCGGCGGCTGGTGGACCTTCGCTGCGGTCGCGGCTGTTACCTTCCTCGGCGTCTACGAACTGCATACAATGTTGCTCCACGCGGGCTATCACCCGGTCGTGGTCGTCAGCTTCGGCTTGAGTGCTTTGATTCTTGTCGCCACCATGTTTCCCCAGCAGCGTCCTCTGCTGTTTGAAATCGGTTTGAGCGCGGCTTTATTCATCACCTTTCCCCTGTTATTCAGGCGGAAAAAGCTCGACGGCGCGATGGTCGATTGGTCGCTCACGCTGGCAAGCGCGCTCTACCTGGGCTGGCCTATGAGTTTTTTCATCCTCTTGCGCGGCTCTGAGGTCGGCTGGCCGTTTGCAGCTACTCCCTGGTGGGTCTTGCCACGCGGTGTCTGGTGGCTGCTGGTCGTGCTCTTCGGCGTCTGGGGATCGGACACGGG
>DASTKE010000141.1:0-5987 GCA_035716105.1 Ktedonobacteraceae bacterium
CCGCTGCCGCCCAGGGCAAAACGCACGGGGCCACGAACAAGGCGGGAGGTGCGCCAGGCCGATTTCCAGGGAACGATATGGTCTTGCTGGGTGCCAACCGCGTAGATATCCTGGCGAATGCGGCCAAGATCGACGGGGACACCCTTGAGGACAACCTGGCCCGGTTTGATAAGATTGTTCTCCAGGTAGGTATTGCGCAGGTAGAAGGAGTGTGCGGCCCGCGTCATGCGCGTCCCGTCGGCGTTCCAGTAGAGCAGGTCGAAGGCGGGCGGTTCCTTGCCCAGCAGATAATTATTGACAACGTTGCTCCAGATCAAGTCGTTGGCGCGCAGCATATTGAACATGGTTGCCATCGAACGGCTATCCAGGTAGCCGCGTTCCATCATCTGCCCCTCGATGTACTCGACCTGCGGCTCATCGATGAACACCGATGTATCGCCCACCTCGCTGAAATCGAGCAGGGAGACGAAGAAGGTGGCGGAATTCACCGTATCATCCTTTTTGGCTGTGAGATAGGCCAGCGCCATCGCCAGCAGCGTGCCGCCGATACAGTAGCCCACGACATTGATTTTTGCCGAGCCGGTGATCTCTTTGATGACATCAAACGCGGCCAACGGCCCCAGCGTGAGGTAGTCATCAAAGCTGGTCTCTTCCAGGGAAGCATCCGGGTTTTTCCAACTGATGATGAAGACGGTAAACCCCTGGTCGACCAGGAATTTGATGAGGCTGTTTTGCGGCTGCATATCCAGGATGTAAAATTTGTTGATCCAGGGCGGAATGAAGAGCAGCGGGATCGCGAAGACGGTTTCGGTGGTGGGCGCGTACTGGATCAGTTCAATCAGCTTGTTGCGATAAATGACCTGACCGGGCGACAGCGCCAGGTTGCGGCCCGGAGTAAAGGCGTCGGTGTTGGTCATTTTAATCTGGCCATTCTTCATGTCGCGTAAGAGATGCTCCATACCAGCAGCCAGATTGCGGCCACCGCTTTGAATCGTCTCGTGGATGACCTGTGGGTTGGTGAAGGTATAGTTGGTCGGGCTGATGGCATCCAGAAACTGGCGCAGGTAGAAAACCAGCTTGCGCTGCTGCTTCTCATCCAGGCCACCGACCTCCGAGGCGGTCTTGAGCAGCGTGGTGGCGGCAAGCAGGTAGCTTTGTTTGAGCGCGTCGAAGACGGGATTTTGCTCCCAATCCGGCGTGCTGAAGCGCTTATCGCCCTTCTCTGGAGCGGCTACCGGTTCGCTTTGGGAACCGAGACCCCAGTATTTGAGGGTAGCATCGGTCATGATCTGGGTATACTGTTGCACAAAATTGGTGTAGGTTGCCCAGGCGCGCCCGGGGTTGCGCAAAGAGTCGAGCCAGATTTGTTGGAAGGCGCGGGTAATTTCTGCCGGGTCGATCGGCACCAGATTATGGAATGGGTTGGCCTGCCAGAGCCGGTCAATCAGGGCAAGCCAGGGGTCTTGCGCATCGCTCACACCGGCTTTGCTTGCCGGTGCTGCCTGTGCCGCTGGACTGCTCTTCATGGTGTTCTCAAGCAGCTTCTGCCAGGTCTCAAAAGGGTTTTGTTCACTTGTTGTTTGCTCTGCCATTGGGACTCCCTCCTTATGAAAGCCAACCTTTCAAGGCACTACTACAACTACACCCAGGCAAGATGCAAGGGATTGCTCGCGCTACTGCGAACGAGGCTCCAACCAGCGCCAGATTTTCGGCCAGAGGTCTTTTCTGGCATTCGAGCCAGTCAGCAGACCGACGTGTCCAGCATCAATCACATAGAACTCTTTATCCTGGCTGCTGATCAGTCGCATCGTGGCTTCGGCCTGTGGCGGGGTACAGATATGGTCTTTCGTGCCAGCGATATTGAGGACGGGGCAGGTAATATTTGTCAGGTTCACCATTTGCCCGCGCAGCTTGATCTCGCCCTTCACCAGCTTGTTCTGCTGGTAGAACTCGCGAATCCACTGCTTAAAGGCCGCGCCTGGAAACGGCACGCCATCGTTTACCCACTTACTCATAGCCAGCCAGGTGTCCATGGGCTTATTCTGTAGAATGCGATCCCACATCGTGACATAGGTGCCGACGTAGTTGGTGACGGGCTTAAGCATGCGGTTGCCGCTGTCAATCACTTCGCCGGGAACATTGCCATAGGCGTCTGCCAGCAGGTCGGGATCGAAGTATTTCTCGCTCGTCCACAGGCCGAACAGGCCCATATCATCGGCTGTGAAACCGATAGGGGCCGTGAGCAGAATCAGGTTTTTGAGCGGTTTGCCGGGGAAGAGCGCGGCATACATCGCGGACATGGTACCGCCCATGCAATAGCCAAGCAAGGTGAACTCGCCGGCATGAGCATTTCTCAGCATCTTCTTCACGGCCTGGGGAATGTAGTCCAGGACATAGTTGTCGAAAGAGAGGTTCTTATCTTCATCGCCGGGCGTTCCCCAGTCAAGCATATACACATTAAAGCCCTTGCCCACCAGAAACTCGACCAGGCTATTGCCCGGCATCAAATCCAGTACGTATGGCCGGTTGATAAGCGCGTAGACCAGCAAAATGGGAACCGGGTACGTGACCGGGGTCGCCGGCTGGTAATGATAGAGCTTCGCCTTATTCTTGGTCCAGATGACCTCTTTGGGCGTCTGTCCCGTATCGGCCTTTGCCCCTTCCAGGATGATCTGCATGCCTTCTCTATACTTCTTCAGCGCATCCTCAAAGGAGGAGCCGGGTTTATGACCGGTTTCATCTCGCGTATCCATACACTTTTATCCTTTACTCGACCTTCGACTGAACAACTGGTGGGCGTACAGCTTATGACTCGGCCTTTGATGCGGCCCCGGCGGATTTCTGGGATGGCGTACCCGGTTTGCGTTTCGTGCGCCGGGCAGGTGCAGCAGGTTTTGCCTCTTCTCTAGCCGCCAGCTTGTCGAGTGAGGCAAGCAAGGTGTCCAGCTTCCCCTCCACGCGCTCAAGGCGCTGTTCCAGGCTTCCCGTTCGTTGTTCCAACTGCTCGACGGCTGAGAGTTTTTGCAGCGCAACCGGCAACTGGCTCAGACTGCTTCCCGCGCCATCTTCAAAATCTTCCAGTTCGCTATCTATCTGGTCTACTTTCTCTTCGAGATTGACAATCAGTTCGGCTACACGGGCGATATCTGAGCGCGTGGGAAGCTGGAGATTTCTGAAGTATTCTTCGCTGGCGCGGCGCATGGTTGCGTAGAAGCTGGCATAGGTTTTGAGAAACTCGCTGGAGACATCCATGAACTTTTCGGTTCCAATGACCTCTCCTACAAGCGAAGACCATGTCTCGTTTGTAGCATCATACCACTGCTTGAAAAAGGTGAACGGGTCGGCTGGCAGTGGCATACCCGCGAACAAGCGGTTGCGCGTCTCTTCCATCATCTCCATCCACTGCTTCATCAATCCCGTTGGGTCGCCTCCGGCCTCGGCGGCTTTGCGCCAGAAATCAGTTGTGACCTCGAGCCACTGCTTCCACAGTTCCTGGGGATCGCCAGCACCACGCAGGAACTGCTCCTGAACAGTGGAAACACTTTTCAACCATGTCTGATACAGACTGAGCGGATCGGGAGGGGCAGTTTTGTTGCCGTTTCCATTCACGGCTCTTGACCACCCCTTAGAAACGGCCCCGTACCATTGTTCCCACGCCTCCATCGGGTCCGCGGGCATCTGATGATTTGTCTCCTCTGACATTGCAAGCTTCCCTTTCGTGTATAGAGAACCTCTATCACTGCTCTACTCTATAAAAGCATACCATATTATTTCCATCCTTCGATGGCAACAGCGTAGGATATAGATTTACCTTTATTGTTCATCCTGGTCTTGCTCCGTTTCGTGCTCCTGTCTGGAAGGGCCAGTTCCGGTATAAAGCTGGAAGAAGCTATTCATCATCTTCTGATACTGATTCAGGGAATCAGCCCAGTACTTCAGATACGCCTCACCCGCGTCGGTAATCGAATACACGCGCCTGGCAGGCCCTCCTTCCGAGGTATCCCAGTTCGAGCTTACCATGCCATCCTTTTCCATCTGCCGCAGCGTCCGGTAGAAGGTGCCGGGATTCATCGTTGCCAGGCCGAAGGCTGTCATCTTCTCCATCAGTTCGTAGCCATAGGAACTCCACTGCCGCAGCATCAAGAGCAGCACCGGAACCAGCCAGTTTTTTGACCAGGCGTCGGTTGCCGCGTTTTGAAATGTCCTGTCTTCCCTGTCTTCTGCCATACTGCACCTATACATAGAGTTGTGTAATAAGTATCGATGAAATAATGCATCTATATGTAGTTTACACATATTCGTCTTGCCTGTCAAGGAAGCCTGTCGCGCTGCGCTGCAAGCGCGACTTTTCTATGCTGCCTCGGCCTCGCGCATATACTTGACGGTTGCTTCCCCGCTTAAAACCAGCGTGCCATGTTGATTGGTGCATTCCGTGTGCAGCGTGACAATGCGCTTTTCCTCGCGCAGGGCAACCACTTTGACTGTCACTTTGACGGTATCACCAATGTGAATGGGAGCTAGAAACTTCAATGTCTGGCCCAGGTAAATGGTTCCCGGCCCCGGAAGATCGTTGCCTAATACTGCTGAGATCATTGAACCTATCAAAAAGCCGTGAGCAATACGCTTTCCAAATAGTGAGCGCCCGGCATATTCGGCATCGAGGTGGATGGGATTATGATCTCCGCTGACAAGGGCGAAGAGGCGAATATCATCCTCGTTTATGGTGCGGGAAAGCGTGGTCTGGGTGCCAATCAATGGGAGCGGTGCAAAGTTCTGAGCGCCATTACTCATCAGTCATACTCCTTGCTGAGTACCCGTCAAGTTGTATTGGAAGCGAGCCTGATCCTTACGAACCGTTTAGCCACAATCTTCATAGAAACGCCTATGATAGTGCGGGATGCATCTATATCCATATGAGAACAATGTTATAAAAGCATCTATATACAGTATACACGTAAATGCTTCAGCCTGTCAAGAATAACGCCCGGTTCTTTCAGGGCTTGCGAATGTTAGCTGAGAGCGAAGGGCGGAGGCAAGCTCGCGCCCCTACGAACCTACGGACTATGTTGCGTCCGTAGGTTCGTAGGGGCGCGAGCTTGCCTCCGCCCTTTAAAATCATGTAGTTAACGGCGAAGTATTCACCTACTCAGCACGCTTTTGAGCCGGCTGGTTATGGCGTGCGGCCTTTTCTGCTGCCGATGCAGCCTGCTGAGTGGTTCTCTGGAAGGTTTCCATCCCTTGCTCGCTGGCCCGCTGGAAGTTCTTTAAGCCCTCCAGTGTAGCGGCCTCAGCGGTGCTCATCGCCTTCTGCCAGAAGGTGAGCGGAGCAAAGATGAAGTCCCTGTAGGCGTCCATAGATTCCTGGGCGAGTGTCTGGAATGCATCCTGTTGTTTCTGGAACTGCTCCCCCAATTCCTGCATAAGCGAATGGGTGACGCCAACCTGGCTTTTGAGCACCTCGATACCATTCTCAAGGATGCTCTGCGCAAGCCTGGTATTGCGCTCTTGAGCCGCCGTCGCGCTGTCCACCAGAACCTGCAAGCTTTCTGGTCCTATCTGCTGCTTCCTGGCCTGCTCAACAAACTCTTGCATCAAGGTACGTGTGCTTTCGGCATGGCTCTTGAGCACCTCGATACTGTTCTCAAGGACGCTCTGAGCAAATGTCAGGTTGCGTTCCTGGGTGGTAATAGCGGTATCCGCGATAGCCTTGTTGGTGTCCTGGACGGACTTGATCAGCTTCCTGGCCGCTTCGTTAGCCTTTGTATCTGGCATGATCTTATTTCCTTTCTCGCAACTCGCTGCGATAAACAACGATCGCACTGTCTCTATGACAATCGTTACTATATGCATTTTACACCTATATGCAGGCAATGTCAAGGGTATGAGCAAGAAACATATCACAAAGTTGTCACAGTAGTAAGTATCATCTTGCACGTGGTAGACTGGATAGAGTGTATAGGCATAGAGCGTTAGGTGAAACTAGTCCT
>DASTKE010000142.1:0-8423 GCA_035716105.1 Ktedonobacteraceae bacterium
CTGCACTGGTGCCATAATGGGAAGCCTGATAGTTTTGCCTCCAGCCAGAGTAATGACCACCTCTTCGCGTTGAACCGTGACCATGATCGTCTTTTCCTCGATGTCGCTCTCTTTCCCAACGAAGACCTCACCACCTTCGAAGGGGCCTGCGACGATGGAACGTTCTGTTGTGGTCATAACCCATCTCCTTAAAGACCCTGTCTGCCGGGACAAAGAAGCCAACAACATCATAAAAGACTCACTTCATGTGTTAGCACCTAAGGGTTCCTTGACGACAGGATGCAACCTTTCTCTCTCCGAGCACACATCGAAGCTTTACTGCACTGCCTGCAGATGGGCTTCGACGAGCCGGAGCCAGCGATCGATGCCACGCGAGATCTCAGTGAAGAGATTGGCACTATCAGCATCTATCAGCTCCGTCGCCTGCTCGATAGCATACCGGATATGTTTGCCGAAGGAAGCGAGTACCGTCGCAAGAGCCTCGATATGCCCGTTTCCGTCAGCAATCGCGAGCGGATATCTGGCCAGAGCCGTTCGCCGGGTGACCAGGTACGCTGTTCCCTCGGCAGTGCCTCCCAACTGCACGACACGCTCGGCGAGCAGATCAACATACCCCTCAACCCCATAGGCGATCTGACCGAACAACTCATGCAGCGTCATGAAATGTGGGCCTTTCACGTTCCAATGGGCCTGCCTGACTTGAAGCATCAGATCAATGCTGTCAGCCAGGCGTCGATTCAACAACTCAATCAGTTTCGCCCGCTGCTCTTCGGGGAGGCTATTTTGTGTCTTATACATCAGGTTTACTTTCTCCTGCCATCCATTGACGAACATCCTGCTGGCCTCCGGGCAGCGTGTCCACCTGCTACTCCATTTTACTCAGATAACAGATACCTCTGTCAGATCAAGACTTCCGTCAGGAACATCTCTGATTTGAGTATACCTGTCCGGCGTTAGAAAAAGCGTTAAGCCTTCCGTGAAAAAGTTCTTCCTGCTCCTTGTCAGCACGGCTATCGCTCCAGATGGTGTTCTTTCCCCTCTTTCTTAACCGTTCCGCGCTGAGAGAAGGAAATGGAAGGAATCTCTCGAATTTTTTAAAGGATTTCCGAGTAAATGTATCTATCTCTAAAAGCTTGTTATTGAACAGCCGAAGTTGTACGATACACATCAGGATACGGAGATGGTTGTGCTGCGTATTGTAGTGTGTAGCAGAGCAAGCAGGCTCGCGAGAGGCAGGGAGTTGCTGTGCCTGGATTATCAGATCGGGGCCATTTACATTTCGCCTTGCTTGGCCCGCCGCAGGTATACCACGGCGGTCGACTGCTTGTGTTTCCTTCTCGTAAGGCTCTCGCCTTGCTCATCTATTTAGCTGTAGAGGAAGGGACGCATTCGCGCAAAACACTCTCGGAACTGTTCTGGCCCGAGAGCGATGCCGCCCATGCTCGGGCGACGCTGCGGGCGACGGTACTTGAGCTGCGCGAAGTACTGGCTGAGGGTACTTCTCCGGCAGAGGGTATTGCGCCCGATCGTATCCCACACCTTCTCATCGACCGCGATACCCTGGGCCTGGATCTGACCTCTGGGGTTGGCCTGGACCTGCATACCCTGCAAGCAGCCTGGGTACTCGCACGTGATACCGCACGTGTGGTTACTCCGCTCTCGGAAGAGGTACGTCGTGCGCAACGCGCACAACTCCAGGAGGCGACCAGACTGGCGCGTGGGGAGTTTCTGGCTGGCTTTTCGCTGCACAACGCCCTGGGCTTCGACGACTGGACCCGCTTCCAGCGCGAATACTGGCATCTGCGCATGCACCTGGTCTTTGACCAGCTCTCCAGATGGTATGAAGAAGCTGGCGAGATTGAAGAGGCCATTGCCACCATCATCCGCTGGCTTGCCTTCTCCCTGCTCAACGAAGACGCCTCGCAGCGCTTGATGCGCCTGCACTTTGCGACTGGTAACCGCGTCGCGGCGCTGCAAGCGTATGAGACCTTACGCGCCATCCTGGCCTCAGAGGTTCATGCTGAACCGACCCCAGAAACGATGGCTCTGGCTGATCGCATTCGGGCCACTGCCCCTCCCCGTCATGAGAAGCTGCGCACCTCCGGGGTCCCCTCTCCGTCACTGACGCTGCTCAATGCTCCTCTGGTAGGACGGACGAGGGAATATGGTATCTTGCTTGAGCGCTACCATGCAGTCCGCTCAAGACAGGCGCACGTGATCATCATTGAGGGAGAAGCTGGCATCGGCAAGACGCGACTGGCCACCGAGTTTGTGAGTTGGGCAGCCGCACAGGGGGTCGATGTGCTGCGCGGTCAGGCTTTTGAAAGCAGTAGACGGCTGTCCTACCAGCCGCTCATTGAGGCATTGCGGCCTCGAATCGATCAAGAAAATGCCCCCGACGATCTGCTGCATGACGTTTGGTTAGCCGAACTCGCTCGCCTGTTACCAGAACTGTATGAGCGCTATCCCGATCTGTCCAGCCCGGTCGAAGATGCCTCAGTGGCACGTAACCACCTGTTCGAGGCTGTGGCCCGCCTTCTCGACGCCCTGGCGGCACGTACCCCGCTGCTCCTTTTCCTCGATGATCTCCACTGGGCCGATAACGCCACCCTGGACCTGCTGCACTACCTTGCCCGCAGCTTCACCGAGCACTCCACGCCGGTGTTGCTGCTGCTCTCGCTGCGCACGGAGGCTCTGCAAACCACTCCTCACCTTGCTGAGTGGCGGGCGAATCTGGGACGGATTACGTCCCTGACGCGCCTGCCGCTGGGTCCGCTCTCGGCTCAGGACACGTTGCACCTGCTGCATGCTCTGGCAGGTGAAGATCAGGGGAGAGAGGTAACACAGTCAACGGCATCCAGCCCCGAGGCACCACTCCCTGTCGATTCTCTGGAGCGGGTTGGGCAGCGGCTCTTCGTCGAAACAGGGGGGCAACCCTTCTATCTGATCGAAACGCTCAAGCTGCTGCTCAATCGCGGCCTTTTCACCGGGTATCCGGGTGAAGACGGCCCAAAGACCGGTGACTTTACGGCAGCGATTGCCAGGGAGTTTCGTGTACCTCACCTCTTCCCGCCAAGCGTACGAGAGCTGATCAGCTTGCAGCTCGATCGACTCAGTCCAGCCGCCTTTGCCTTCCTCGTCGCGGGATCCGTGCTGGGGCAAGATGCTACTTTTGAGCGGCTCTGCCAGGTAGCGGATCTTTCAGAAAAAGAGGGATTGGTCGCTCTGGACGAGATACTGCGGAGCCATCTGGTGCATGAGCCGCAGCGACAGCGTGGTCGACCGGGCAATGAAGCTTACACCTTCACCCATGACATGATCCGCGAGGTGGCCTACGTCGAGGCAGGAGAGACGCGAAGTCGCATCTTTCACCGTCGTGCGCTGCACGCCTTGCAAGAGGCTGCTGTTCCTCCAGCGAAACTGGCGTACCATGCACTCTCTGCAGGGATGCGAGAAGCAGCGTTCCGTTGGAGTGTGGCGGCGGGCGATGAAGCGACAGTTGTCTTTGCGTTGCAAGATGCCATCGAACACTATGAGCAGGCATGGCAATTGCTGGCAGAGCAACCGATTGGACGCACGATGCCGGGAAGGCTCTCAGCAGCCGAAATACACCATCTCTATGTCTCCCTGGCACGAGCTTGCGAACTCACGCGGGCATCGGAGCAGGCGCGTCCTCTGTATGGGGCGATGCTCAAGCAGGTGCTGCGTGCGGCAGCGCAGGATGACGAGCCGATCGGATTGGCAAAGAGAGAGTGGTACCGGGCAATGATCGACCTGTATACAGCGGATCTGGCAACAGCAATCACGCATGGAGAGCGTGCATTGGCATTGGCCCGTAACCTCGGGCAATCAGACCTCATTGTCCAGAGTCTGGACGCACTAACCTCCATCAAGCAGCAACTGGGAGCGTGGGAGGAGCATGAGAGACTGGCTACAGAAGCGCACGCCCTCTACGTTGCCATGAGAGACCGAGCCATGGAAGCCGATTGCCTCTGCTTGCTCGCGAACGCATACCTGCACCGTGGGCGACTGCTGGAGGCGAGCTCACAGGCACGTAGTGCTCTGACCATCAACCAGGAGATTGAGAACATCTGGGGGCAGGTCAATGCCATGTACGAACTGAGCTCGGGGTTACTCGACATGGGTGCCTATACAGAAGCGCTGGAGATCGCACAACAGGCAGTGGCCAGTACACGTATTCTCAGCACACGCTCATCGTGGGCCAACACAATGCTTCTTCGTAGCCTCATGCAATTAGGGAGCGTCTATCGGGCAATACAGGCATCTCATGCGGCGCGTGAGGTCGACCTGGAGGCACTGAAGCTCAACGAGGCCATCGTATCGCAACCCTACACGGCGTTCGTCGCTATGGCTCTCTGTGCGGATTACGCACTTGCCGGGGAGTGGACTGATGCCTATCGCTACGCACGACAGGCAGTGATTGCCGAAGGCTCCAACGCGCTGTCAAACGTAGTCATTCCCCGCTGGTTTGTCACTGAGGCATTGCTGCGTGGTGGGGATGTCGCACTGGCGAAGGCGCATATAGCTCGTCTCAGCACGCACAACGGAGATGGTCGGCGTGATCGTATTCAGTACCTGCGGGCGTTTGCGGGGCTGGCACGATGGGAAGGCCATCTCGATCAGGCGCTTTCCTCTCTGGAGGAGGCCCGCGCTCTTGCTGAGGAGATTGGCCTGCCAGGGGAACTGTGGTATGTCCAGGCGACACGTGCAGAGCTGTATCAGTCTCGGGGAGAACAGATGCCAGCAGGTCAGGCACTGACCCAGGCGGCTACCGTGGTAGAGGGTCTTGCCGCGAAGATCGAGGATGAGGCGAGGCGTTCGAGCTTTCTGTCGGCACCACAGGTGCAGCGCGTTCTGGAACAAGCAGCACGGGGAGCTGATCTTCCACCTTACGACCGTTAACAACCGCCATCAGTCGGGCCGACGGGAACGTGTGTTTCATCGGCTGCGTTCCAGGTGACGAACATCGACCTGTCGGTCAGTCCATCCTCTCTCGTGGGGATGAGCTGCAATAGCAGCGTGACCTTCACCTATACCGTCACGTTCCATGTTGCGCCCAACAGCACCAGTGGAACAATCCTGTTTATGGGCACGACCACCAACGGGCGTTCCAGCACGAAGGGCAGCGTCACGGCAAGCGCTGGTACGACAACAGTGACCTACACCTTCACCAGCTCAGGCGTCCTCTCCCCCGATCACACGTTCCCAGGCATGGCGCAAGTGATGACGACCAGCCCCAATCAGGTGAACTCGCCCCAGGTAAAGCCTGCTGAGCAGTGCAGCTAAGCAGTTGGTAATGAAAAAGGGACAGATAACGGTCTTTCTCACGCATTTTCTCACGCTCTCTCAGTATGATTAAATGAGAAGGAATAACGCCAACGCTCCTCATCCAGAAAGCTACCTCAAGCACACGATACAGCTTCCTGAATGAGGTTCTGCGCTGAGAAAGGTGACTTGTATGGAAGAAGATCAACAAGATATCTCTGCTTCCCCTGTTCCAAAGGCATTTACGGAGGTGGCAACCTTGCTAGCACGAGAGCAACACACACGACGCATCCGCGAAGACCGCTTTCGTGCCGTCGCTGAAGCCTCTTCCGATCTTCTCTGGATCACGACCCCCGCTGGCCTCATGCACGAAGAGAGTCCGACATGGCGTGCTTTTACCGGCCAGGCGACTCCTGACACTCTCGGTCGAGCGTGGCTCGATGCTATTCATCCCGATGACCGGGAGCACCTGGAAGAGACACGCATCCAAACACTTGCGACAGGATGGGTCTATGAAGTAGAGTGTCGCATTCACCGGGTTGACGGGGTCTATCGCCTCATCCTCGTGCGCGGGGTACCTGTGCGGGGCGCAGATGGCAGTCTCGTCGAGTGGATCGGCATTGGGACCGATATTACCGACCAGAAACAGGTAGAACAGAAGCTTGTGCGGCAAGAGCACCTCGTCCAGTTGCAAGCCAATCTGATTGCGCTGGCCCACGATGCCATTCTCATCCGTGATCCCGGCAGTCGCATCGTCGCCTGGAACTACGGAGCCGAAGTCCTGTATGGATGGACCGAGCAGGAGGCGATGGGAAAGTCTACCCACACCCTGCTGCAAGCCCGCTTTCCAGTGTCACGTGAGGCGGTCGATCTCGCTCTGATCGAGCTTGGGCACTGGGAAGGACAACTCACACATACCAGCCGTAAGGGGAAACACCTGATCGTGCATAGTCGCCAGGTTCTCGTGCGCAACGAGGCAGGTCAACCGACAGCCATCCTGGAGATTAACCGAGATGTCACCGAGCAAGAGCGGCTCCTGCATGAACAAGCCGAGGCCAGGGCGCGTGAGCTGGCTCTACAGGAGACGGCGCGGCAGATGGAAGCCTTTCTGGGTATCGCCAGCCATGAACTCAAAACACCGTTAACCTCCATCAGAGGCAATCTCCAATTAGTCAAGCGCTATCTCACGCGCCTTCAGGCAGCAACGACCGAGGAACCTGTGACCCGTGTGCTCGCCACCCTTCAGAGCCTCCTCGACCGTGCCGAGCGTCAGACGAGTGTGCAAAACCGATTGGTTAATGATCTCATTGATGTCTCACGCATCCAGACCAATCAATTGGACCTGCGGCTTGCAGCATACGACCTGGTCATGATTGTGCGCGAGGTGGTTGAAGATCAGCGCATCGTTGTTCCCACTCGCACGATTCGTTGGAGTACCTCGGTTTTAGAAGCAGACGTGCTGGCCGATGCGGACCGTGTTGGGCAGGTGGTCAACAACTATCTCACCAACTCGCTCAAATATTCGGAGATCGACAAGCCGGTGGACGTTCGACTGGAGCGGGAGGAAGCGATGATGCGGGTGTCAGTGCAAGACTACGGACCGGGTCTCTCGTTCGCGCAACAACAGCATATCTGGGATCGCTTTTCTCGGGTAGAGGGGATCGAGGTCAAGAGTGGCACCGGGGTGGGGTTAGGACTCGGATTGTATATTTGCCGAAACCTGATCGAACGACAGGGCGGGCAGGTGGGCGTTGAGAGCAAGGTAGGGCAGGGTTCGACCTTCTGGTTTACCCTTCCGCTCGCCGCCGAGAAAGCTGAAAGAGCAATCACAAAGCAGTCACAATCAATTGCAATCAAGCCTAATCTGGCATCTCCCCATCCTGAGAGGTAAAATAAAGGTAACGCACCATGAAGAATGCAGCGCATCAGCGAGAGCTGACATGAATGGAATGATCGAAGAGGACTTCGAGAAGGAGGAACGATGAAAGACGATTTCAACGTTGGAGATCATGTGGAATGGAACTCGGAAGCTGGCCGAGTAAGCGGCACCATCATCAAAAAGATTACTTCAGAAATACCCTTTAAGGGCTATACAGTTCATGCTTCGGAAGATGAACCACAATACTTGATTAAAAGTGATAAGACAGACCACGAAGCAATGCATAAAGGCTCTGCGCTCAAAAAGATCAAGAAGAATGACTCCTGAAGCAGGGAAGCGCGATGAGAGCCGTGGCGAAATCTGAGCAGGGAAAACGAAAGGAAAGCTGATGCAAGAACAGGGAAAACAACAGCATATTCCGGTCAAGGTCTACCGCACAGACGATCGCGTGATGATCGCAGCACCAATGGCTGGGCTGGAACCCGAAAACATTCTGGTCGAAGTCACCGGCGATGGTCGCCTCATCCTCCATGGAGACGAGCGTGCTCTCCTGAAGGAGGTCAAGGAACTGCTGCTCGATGAATGGAGCGTGGGTGCCTACCACCGCGAACTCGTACTATCCGTCCCGGTCAATGCGGTGTGTGCCAACGTCACCTATGGCAATGGCGTGCTGATGGTGGTTTTGCCTATTAGCGAGCAGACTTCCCCCGCACGACTGACGCTCGAACGGATCACGCCTACCCACGGCGAACACAGAGGCAACGCTGGCCATCTTGCGACCTGCGTTCAAACATGATTACATGAGCTATTCTGCACTGGAGGAAACACATGTCAATACACATGGTGAAACTAACCGGACACGAGAAAGTGGCAGACGGAACAATGGCGTTTCATTTTGAAAAGCCAGCGGGGTTCCTGTATAAAGCAGGACAGTTTGCAGACTTTACGCTTATCAATCCCCCCGAAACCGATGCTGAAGGCAACATACGCGGGTTTTCTCTGATGGGCGCTCCGTGTTTCCCTCCTCCAGGATCTGTTCTACCTCTATAACCGCTTGCAAAGCTCTCTCCTGCTTATGCGGTTCAAGCCGTCGCAAGAAACAACTGTAAGCAATGCAATAGAGCTAGGTCGTAAAGCACGCCTCGCCACGGAACGATGGCAGCCTCTGCCATACAGCCAAAAACATCTCCTGGGTGATCTCGCTAGCCTCTTCGTAGTCCTGCAGCGTGCGCAAACTCATATTGAAGACAGGGCGCTG
>DASTKE010000143.1:0-7902 GCA_035716105.1 Ktedonobacteraceae bacterium
CTCACAGCCAGCCGTTCTCGATGGCCTCCGCGACCACACAGGCGTAGACCGCGCCCTGGATGCCCGTGCGGCGGTACTTGTCCAGGCAACCGGAAAGCACCAGCAGGCCAGTGTCGCGCAAGTGCGAGCGCTTGCTGTACACCGCCATGCGCAGCAGGCATTCGGCTGCCACGGCATTTTCGATTAATGGCTGCTCGCGCAGGGCGAGACGGCCTTCTGCCTGGGGGTTGTCGGGGTAATCGTAAAACAGGCCGTTTTGCTCGTCCAGCAATTCCTCGCAGGCGAAATGCATCAGGGCGATGGCGGTTTCCAGGTAGACTTTGCGCTCGTAGAGGTCGTAGGCATCCAGCAGGGCGCGAGTCATCCAGACCTGATCGGCAAGCTGGCCCGGCAATTCGGCGCGTCCATTCAGGAAGTAGTGGCACATACTGCCCTCTCGATGTACCATGTGCTCACACAGCCAGTCGAGCGCCTGCACTGCCATCGTGGCCATCGCTGTGTCATTTCGTATCTGCGAACCGAGCAGATAGGCGGAGATCATGTGGGCATTCCAGGCGGTATAGATGGTGGTATCGACGGGAGGAGCCTGACGTGCTGCGCGGGAGTATCCTCCCGGCTCGTAATACTCCTCGTTGGCGCTCTGACTGCCACTGAAGACGCCCAGCCGTGGTTGCCACAGGTTCGCATTGATGTAGCGCACAAGCTGATAGGCCAGATCGTGCCACTGGCGCAAGTCGCTGGCTTGCGCGGTGAGCAGGATCAACCGCAGCATGGCGGCGTTCTCATCCAGCATCTTCTCCGTGTGGGGCATACTCCAATCGCTGGCAGCCGAGTAGCGGAAGAAGCCTCCATCCTCGTTATCCCACAGGCCACCCTCGTACATCTGCTCCAGTGAGTAGTTGACCATATCCAGGGCGTCGAACTGACCGGGCTGGCGCGCCAGCATTAACAGGAGTTCCAGCGCCTCCGGGTGGGGAAACTTCATATGGGGATGGATGCAGAAACCGCCATAATCTGCGTCGTAGAGGTCACGCAGGACAATACCGGCCTCGCTCGGAAGCTGGGCCAGGGCAGTGCGCTCTTCCAGCAGTAATGAACGCAGCCCCATGCGTGGCAGGGTTTGTGACAGCTTGCGGGTGAAGCGCCGGTCTTGCAGTTCCTGCACCTGTTCCGAGATTTCATGCTGGTGCTCGCTGTAGTAGCGGCGCACGTGTCCCAGGTAATAGAGCATCTGTTTGGGTGGCACATACACTCCCCCCCAGAGAATCTCGCCCTCTGGCGTCATGAGCACGACGCTGGGCCAGCCATTCTGGTTATAGCGCTGGTTGACATCGGGTCGCAGGTCGCTATCGACGCGAATAGGGATGTAGTCGGCGTTGATGATCGAGATGATGCCCGGTTCCGAAAGTGTGGTCTCATCCATGATGTGACACCACTGGCACCAGAGCGAAGAGATCAGGAGGAAAATCGGTTTTCGCTGGTTCTGTGCTTCCTCAAAAGCAGCACTGCCCCAGGTACGCCAGCGAATCAGGTGAGCGTTGTGGGGAGGAGGAGAGAAACGAAACGAAACAGGAGCAGGAGAGGTTGACCGTGAATAGTCGTCACCCGCGTCGCCACTCATAGTAATCTCCTTTGATGTTCGGCCAGTGTCTCTAAGATAGACGCATATCTATTTGGAATAGACAGGGATGCAGTACAACGTCGATAACGTCAGGACAGGTTACGCGGAATAGCTGGCGAAAAGCAATTACCCGTTATGCTTCAAGTGTAACAGAGGATTGACATATTATCAAGGCTCGTTGCGATGTAATTGTGATTGACTTATAGGGAGGGGTGTGCTACACTTTATCTGGCTGAATAGTAGCCATATAGCTGAATAGCATAGAGAAAAAAGGGAGGTTTGGCCTATTAACAGGGATTTTCGGGGCAACGACCGTACACGGGAAACCCGTGTCAATGAGCGCATTCGTGCGCGTGAGGTTCGTTTGATTGACGAGAACGGGGAAATGATCGGAGTCATGCCCCCAATGCGTGCCCTTGATATCGCTCGTGATCGGAATCTTGATATGGTTGAGATCTCGCCCAATGCTGTACCGCCGGTCTGTAAACTGATGGACTATGGCCGTTATAAGTACGAGCAGGCGAAGAGAGAGAACGAGGCCCGTAAAAATCAGAAGACGATTACGCTGAAAGAGATCCGTATGCGTCCCCGTACAGACGAGCATGATGTCGACGTGAAGACGCGCAAGATTCAAGAGTTTCTGGCCGAGGGTGATAGAGTTCGCGTGAGCGTCCAATTTCGCGGGGCCGAGATGCGCCATCCCGATATTGGCCGCAGATTGCTGGACGAGATCGCCGAAGAGTTGAAGGGAACGGCAGTTATCGAGCGCCCACCCTCAATGGAAGGCCGGATGATGTCCATGATCGTCTCCCGTGCTCCTGGCTGGGAACCACCAAAGAAGCAAACGCCTCCACAACCGGCCAGTAAACGTCAATCAACTGCTTCGTCCGCTCCTGAACCCGCCTCTGCTCCTGCAACCATCTCAGAAAGCAGTGATGCGACAGGCACAGCAGTGGAATCCTGAGCGTTTGCTTTACCAGCAAAGACCATGTAATGATTGTTCGGCCTGACTACTGCGCATGACCAATCTAACCAGCATACGTCGTGAGGGTGTAGTTGCAGAAAACTACACCCTCTTTGTATTCCTGCCCGGCACGTTGACTTTTGAGACATGGACGATTACGATAGTATAAGTACTATCTGGTTGTTTCGTTCAAAACAGAGGCCAGGAATGTGCCTCTATTCATAGAGATAAAAACCATAGGGAGGCCATCGGTGAGCAGCTACGACGACCCGCGCTGGTATGAGCAACCTGAACAGCATCAAGCATATCCACCATCGCAATCAACGCCTCAAAATGATCTCGGTCAGTTTAGCCCGCCAGCGGGGAGCAACTCAAACACCGGCTCAAATGGAGCGCTTCCCAGTGGTAATGGCAATCGCTACTGGTATACAACCAGGCGCAATAATGATCCAGAACCACGTCCCTTTCTAGGCTTCTGGCAATTTGTGATCGTCTTCGCGCTTATCCTGCTCTCCTTTCTCGGTGGCTGGTTCAGTCACCAGACCTTCTCCACCTCTTTTGTTGCCAGCAGTCAATCACAGCAATACCAGAATCTCTTCCAGCAGGCATGGAACGATGTGGACCAGCATTATGTTGATCGTAAGGCTGTGAACTACCAGCAGATGTCGTACAGTGCTATCCAGGCCATGCTGGGTGTGCTGAAAGATACTGGCCATACACGCTTCCTGACGCCGCAAGAGGTGCAGTCTGAGAACCAGCAACTGAGTGGAAAATTTGTCGGAATCGGCATCTCTTTACGCCAGGACGCGACGACCAAGCAGATCATCATCATATCGACCATTCCAGGCTCACCGGCACAGAAGGCCGATTTCAAAGCGGGAGATATCATCCTCGACATCAATGGTACAAGCGTCGCGGACAAAACCATTGATGATGTGACAAATATGATTCATGGCAAGGCTGGTACCAGCCTCACCATCACCGTACAGCGCCCCTCGACGAAGCAGCAACTGAACATCAAAGTCACACGAGCCGAGATCACCGTGCCAAATGTGCTGATGTACTACATTCCCCAGGATCATATCGCGGACATCCAGATCGTGCAGTTTGCCAGCGGCGTCTCGGTCGACCTGCGCCACGATCTGGATCAGGCGAAAAAGCTTGGCGCTACCAGTGTCGTGCTTGATCTACGCGACAATCCCGGTGGCTACCTCAGCGAAGCCATCGATACCGCCAGTGAGTTCATGTCGCAAGGGGTCGTCCTGATTGAGCAGGATAGCACAGGAGCGCGTACAAGCGTCTCCGTCACGGGTGATACCGTCAACACAACCATCCCCATCGTTGTACTGACAAACAATAATACCGCCAGCGCCGCGGAGATCGTCACCGCTGCTCTGAAGGACAATCACCGGGCCACAGTGGTAGGCGCGAAAACCTTTGGCACCGGCACCGTGCTGGAAGAGTATCCCCTTTCCGATGGCTCGGCTCTGCTGCTCGGCACGCAGGAATGGCTGACGCCCGATGGGCAGTTCATCCGCGATAAGGGAGTTGCGCCGACCATCGCTGTGGCGCTGAGTCCGAAGGCCAACGAACTCACGCCCGACCAGGAAAGCTCAGCCCACATGACCGAGCAGCAAATCCTCGACAGCGGTGATAACCAGCTAGCATACGCGATCCACTACCTGCAAACACGTAAATAAGATGTTCGTAGGGATTCGAGTCTCCAGGCCACCCACAAGGGGTGGCCCTACTATACTCACGCGGCTCTGGAAGACGAGCGGCTGGCGCGTATAGTAGGGCCACCCCTTGCGGGTGGCCTGGGGTTGGTTGTGCGGTTATGGGTGTTCAGCGCACGGCTGTAGCGGCCTGATAGTATTTGCTCGTTGGTGTGTGGCCGAGCAAGGGAGCAATGAAGCCTGTGGCCTCAACCCCTTTCGCGAGGTCTACTCCCGTGGAGATGCCGAGACCGTGCAGCATATAGACAAGGTCTTCGGTTGCCAGATTGCCAGCCGCGCCGGGTGCGTAGGGACAGCCTCCCAGCCCTCCCGCCGAGGAGTCGACGGTGCTGATGCCCATTTGCAGGGCGGTTAGCACATTGGCGAGCGCGGTGCCGCGTGTATCGTGGAAGTGGACGGCCAACTGCTCTGTCGGAATGCTGCCTTTCGTCGCCAGCACATCAAGCACCTCTACTACCTGATTGGGTGTTGCTACGCCGATGGTATCGCCCAGCGAGAGTTCGGCAATGCCCATCTCAAGCAGTGCAAGCGCGACGCTTAACACCTGTTCAGGCGCGACGTTGCCCTCGTAGGGGCAGCCGAAGACGGTGGAGATGTAGCCACGAACGGGAATATGCTCCTGTTTCGCCAGTTCCACCACCGGGCGAAAGTTTGCCAGGCTCTCCGCAATCGTTGCATTGATATTGTGGCGGGTGAAGCTCTCGCTGGCGGCGGTGAAGACGGCGATGGAGCGCACTCCTGCCGCCAGCGCCCGTTCCATACCCTTCAGATTCGGCACAAGCACCGGATAATCGGTCGTGGGAAGGCGTTGCAAGCCGCTCATGACTGCGCTGGCGTCACTGAGCTGGGGAATGGCTCGCGGGCTGACGAACGATGTGGCTTCCACGACGGGCAGGCCAGCAGCAGCCAGCATCTGAATGAACTGTATTTTCTGCTCTGTGGGAATGAGCGCCTTTTCGTTCTGTAAGCCATCGCGTGGCCCAACCTCAACGATGCGTACAGCGCGAGGAAGGGCCGTGAAGTCCAGTTTCATGTTCTAGGCTCCTCCCAGACGAAAGCGGGATGCGTGCCGCGACGAGAACTGACTGGGCTGCTGGTGTAGCTCACCTCTGGGGATGTTGGATGCTTCCGGTTGTACCTGTTCGTCCCGCCCATCTGTTAGCTGCAGTTGTGTTTTGGGGGGAGTTTGATGGCGCGTCACCTGTACTTTCGTGATGCGCCGCCCACGAGTAGCCAGCACTTTGAAGGTCGTATCCTCAAATGTTGTCGTATCGCCCGCGACAGGGATTTTATCGAGTTGGGCGTACAGGAAGCCGCCGAGCGTATCATAATAGGTATCGTCCAGGTGCATATCCGTGATGTCGTTGAAGTCGTTGATGCTGATTTTGGCATCAAAGATGAACTCGTTGGGACTAACCTGCTCAAAGAGGTTTTCCTCGCGGTCAAACTCGTCTTTGATATCGCCAACGATCTCCTCCATCAGGTCTTCGATGGTCACGAGACCGGCCACGGAGCTATATTCGTCGACGACAATCACCATGTGGGTACGGCGCTGGCGTATCTCGCGCAGCAGGTCATCCAGGCGTTTTGTCTCCGGCACGAAGTAGGCCGGGCGCAGCAGGTCGCGAATGGAGGCATTGTCATGATGTTCACGCAACTGCTTGAGTAAGTCTTTGGTATAGAGGATGCCAATGATGTTATCTATGTCTTCCTCGTAGACGGGAATACGCGAGAAGCCACCCTGCAATGCCAGGTCTACCGCCTGATCGATGGTGGTGTCGCTTTCCAGCGTCACCATATCGATGCGTGGAATCATCACTTCGCGCACGGCAGTATCGGCGAACTCGAAGATGCTGCGAATCATCTCGGTCTCTTCCTCTTCGAGCACACCCTCTTCCTCGCTTACCGTGACCAGCAAACGCAGTTCTTCCTCGGTGACGAAGGGGCCGCGATGTTTCACCTGCTTCCCACCGATGATGCTGACCAGGAAATTCGTAACCGCGCTCAGTGACCAGACAATCGGACGCAGCACCCAGGCCGCGCCGCGCACAGGATTGACCAGCAGGCGCGCCCAGCGCAGGGGATTCTGCACAGCAGCCGTCTTGGGCGTAATCTCACAGAAGATCAAGACAACCAGGGAGATGAGCACGCTGGCAATTACCTCGCCAAAGCTCGCGGAGAAAGCCAGCGCCAGCACCGTCGCCATGCTGGAAGCGACGATAACGGCAACGCTGTTGACGACCAGAATGGTCGAAAGAAACACGTTAGGTTGGGACAGCAGGCGATCAATAATGATGGCCTTCTCGTCGCCCTCTTCTACCAGATTCTTGAGCTTGATGCGACTCACAGAGGTAAGGGCGGTCTCAGCGGCTGAGGCCGTAGCGCAGAGAAGGAGAGAGATGATAAGTATAAGCAGTTGCAACCATGTTTCGCCTGTAAATTGCGGAACATGAAAATCGATACCGGCGGCTATACTTGCTAAGCCAGGCCCGTCCATAGTAAAAACTTACTCCTTTTTGCCACTTTCTGTCGTGGAACCTTCCGCGGACCGGGATGAGACTCTCCGTATCGCTCGCGCCGGAACACCAACCACCAGAGCGCCGGGCGGCACATCTTTATTAACGACAGAGCCAGCCCCTGTTTGCGCCTGTTCGCCAACCGTGACTGGTGCTATCAACATACTATCGCAGCCTACGAACGCTCGATCTCCAATCACCGTGCGGTGTTTGTGTACGCCATCATAGTTCACGGTCACGACACCCGCGCCAATATTGACATGCGTACCGACAGTGGCATCACCAACATAGCTAAAATGGTGCATATCCGTTTCTGCACCGATATACGAATTTTTGACCTCGCCAAAGTTTCCCATACGTACACCACGTGCGAGGTGAGCACCGGGGCGACAATGACTATAGGGGCCGATAGACACCTCATCCTCAAAGGTCGTCTCCTCCAGCACCGAGTTGCGTATGATGCAGCGGTCGCCGATAGTCGACGAGTCGATGGTAGAGTACGGACCGATAGAGCATTGAGAGCCAATGGATGTCTTTCCTGTAATCATTGTACCGGGCAGAATAATAGTATCCTGGCCGATGCTGACCTCCGCGCCGATATACGTTGTGGCCGGGTCGATGATGGTCACTCCCGCGTACATGTGGTGTTCCAGCACGCGGCGGCGCAGCAGTTGCTCGGCGGCAGTTAACTGCACCCGGTCGTTGATGCCCATCGTTTCGTCGAGAGGCCCATTGACGGTAGCGATTTCGCATCCCTGAGCGCTGGCGTAGGCAATCAGGTCGGTCAGGTAATACTCACCGGCGGCGTTGCGCGGCAGCATTTGTAAGGCTGGCCACAGCCACTTGCGATCAAAGCAGTACACGCCAGAGTTGACTTCGGGAATACGCTGCTGCTCCTCCGTTGCTCGCTTGAGTTCGACGATCTCGCGCACATGTCCATGCGAGTCGCGTACCACGCGACCATAATCCGTTGGCTCGTCGCTGCTAGCAGTGAGGAAGGTAATGGTTGCGTGGCTCTCAACGTGTTTCATGAGCACACGTGCCAGCAGTGTACCGGTGATGAGC
>DASTKE010000144.1:0-4820 GCA_035716105.1 Ktedonobacteraceae bacterium
ATTTGTTTCCAACTGTTCGCTGCGATGCAGCGCTCTCACCCCCATTGGCTCTGGTGTAGCGCTTGCCGCCGCCCTCGATTTTTGCCGCTACGCAGTGCAGGCATAGCAGTACCCAGGAGAGGAGATTGTAGGGGCGATGCCTTGTGCTCGCCCGCGTCCTTCATTTCGTGGAGGCGGGCGAGCACAAGGCATCGCCCCTACGGACATCCTGTTTCCCCTCAAAGGACGGAGAGCCGCAGATAAGGTCTATGTCCTTCCTCTGAGCGTTAACAGAGCGCCTTATGCCTGCACTGCGTAGCGGCAAAAATCGAGGGCGGCGGCAAGCGCTACACCAGAGCCAATGGGGGTGAGAGCGCTGCATCGCAGCGAACAGTTGGAAACAAATTCGTGTCTTTGATACCTTTTTTGCCGCCACAGGCAGTAGCCGCTATCGCTGCGGATCGCGTAGAGGAAGTGGGCGTCTGAACGGACGTAGCTGATCCTGCGAGGAATACCGGCAACAACGGCAAGCATCCAGGCGTGCATCTTCTGGTAAAGCCCTGACCAGCTTAGGCGGAAATACAAAGAGGAGAGTGTGGTAAACAGCAGCAAGCAGAACGAGAGGGGGAATGAGAGTGACAGGGTTTGAGAGAAAGGTTTCCGTTGTAACGGCTGATAGGAGAAAACGGGTATGGGTCTGGCTCCCCTCGACGTGCGGAGGCTTTTTTCCAGGCTCCTGTACGTTGCGTATACGTGATTACAGGCATGGCATGCGGCCAGGTGCGCGTTAAGCGCATGGCGGTCTATGGGGGAAAGATCATCCTGGTGACTGGCCGTAAGCTTCTCTACCCAATCTGTACAGGGCATAGGTATCGAGTCTATCGTGCGTTCCATTGGCTCGTTCCTCCTCTTTCACTGATCGGTTACTTGCCTGTGCGAGACGTTGATATGCCAGCCTGAATTGTTCGCATCCCCGGCTCACGTAGATGCTGACACTCTTCTCACTGATATTCAGCAGGCCGGCGATCTCCCGCTGCGATAAATTGGCAACCAGTTGTAACAGCAGACAACTGCGGTACTTCAGTGCTACCTGTGCCAGCGCCTGCTGGATGTGTTCGGCCTCCCCTACCTGCTCTTCGGGACCTGCCACGAACAGAGATGCGGACAGATCGTCCTCCTCGTTCTGCTTCCAGCATGGCCAGCGAAATTTCCGGCGGCGCAAGTGATCGATGGCGGTATTCGTCGCAATGCGATAGAGCCAGGTTGTGAACCTTGCCCCGTCACGTAGATCGGCCAATCGCTGCCAGGCTTTAAGAAACGTCTCCTGGGCGAGGTCATCACCCTCTTCGTCATCTCCCAGCATGTGCGCCAGATAGAGACGTATGGGAGTATAGAAGTGCTGGTATAGCACATCAAAGGCGGAAGTATCTCCTCTCCGTGCCTGCTCTACAACCTCCACAAACCACGGAGGCGAGGCAGAACCTACAGGAATGGTCGGATCGCGTGCGCTTGAAAACATCGTTCCCTCTTTATCACCAATTAAACCATTCTATCCTCAATGACGACTGGAATACTCTGAAAACCTACAGTTTCATTTCATCTTTTTAGGGCCATTGAATGGACGTGAAATCTGTAGGGTTTTGGTGTATGTAGTTCGTCCACATGAATAGAAGTTGAATACAGCAGCAAAAATCTCATGCTATCTCATCAGCTTTTTTGATACAAGAGGAGTTCTATAATGGATAAAGCCTCTCTAGAAGGGCAGGCAGGCGCACCCCGGCTGGCGGGTGAAAGAAGCTCGCGTGTTGCGAGACGCAGGTCAAACGAAACTGGCAATGGGAAATGGAAAAAGGCGAACGACACCCACTATTGCCTGGAAATGTTCACCCTGGCACTCCACGACGACCAACCTGCGCAGAAGTGGTTCCAGCGTCGTTTCAGCCATAGCGTGCTGGCATGGCTCAAGCGCCATCCGAGCAGAGAAGCCGTTTGCGTTGTCTATAGTGAAGCGCACCTGCTAGAAAAGACATTTCAATACATCTGGCACTCTCAGAGCAGCTATCTCTATGAATTCAGCACGATGACTACTATCAAACGTTACCTATACGCCAGCTTCAATGGAGTTATGCTTGAGGCACTGCGCACAATTCAGATGGCACAAACACAAGTTCCACCTGTTGGCGCGAGGCAGGAACCTGCACATGGGAGTCTGGCTGAAGCTCAGAAGCTGTGGGAAAGGATTGAGCAGATGCTCTCAAACGAGCGCGAGCGCCGATTGGCGTACCTGCTCTTTTCCTGTACCCTGAAACCAATAGACATTGTCCGCAGCTTCCCACAGGAGTTCAGTGACATACACGAAATCGCTGGCCTCCGTCTCACCATCATAGAGCAGCTTTGCGATGTGGCGGGAGAAAATAACACAAAAGGCTAGCAGTTACGCTAGCCTTTTGTTTATCTCGTATGTATGTACCGAACATTTTTCTGGCATGTTTCGCACTACCAGGCAGTGATGTTTAGTAGCGTCCGCCTCGAGACCCATAGTCTGAACGCCGATCTCTTCCTGTTGCGCGCTCACGCGCCTGGTTGACCGTGATGGTGCGATCTCCCATTGTCGTGCCATTCAGTCGGTCAATGGCAGCTTGCGCCTCCTGGGCGTCGCCCATTTCCACAAAGGCAAAGCCTTTGCTTCGTCCGGTATCGCGATCGGTGATGACCGAAACACCACCCACCTGTCCTACTTGTCCAAAGAGATCGAAAAGATCTTGTTCAGTTGTTTGATAGGGAAGTCCCCCTACATACAATCTCATGTTGGTATGCTCCTGTGCAGACATCCCTCAGCGCATTGACGCTCGTAGAAACCATTTCTCACAGAAGCGATACAATTACTTTTTGATGTCATATAATAATTATACATCATTTTTTATAAAAAAGCAACTTTTTTTATTTTACTCCTTTTTTGACATGAACGTGGGCATATGCTATTATTAAGCAGGACATTTTTTAAGAGGGGAAGAGTTGCAATGCTCATCCCATTGCAGCGAAAACAAAGGCAGGATAAAACATGTTAAAATCTCTTCCCTACCGTCCCCAGATAGATATGCAGCAGCTCCACGCTTTTGATGAGCGCTTGCGCCAGGTACCCGGCTCCTGGAACACCATAGGCACAAGCTTTGTACATGCTGGCGCTCCCGGTGTGATCCGTCTCCGTAAGCTGATTGAGGGCAAACGCTGGTGTGACGAGGCAGGCTTCCTGGAATTCCTTGACCGGCGGCACCATCGCCTGCTCCTGCGCTGCTTTCTCCAACACGAACCGCTGTCGATGTCTGAGCATCTCCCACAGGTTCCCGCAGAGCCAGATGATACTGATACCCCAATTTCTGAGCCTGGTTGGCAAAGGACCTGGAAAGTGGAAGCATTGCTCGAAAAGATGGGACCAGAAGTCACGCGGCAACGATTGATGCAAGCCCTGCATTTTTTAGAACTGCAAGAGTATATTGTGGCGCAAGGTCCCGACGAGTGGGTGAGCGGCTCATTGCTTGAGCATGTTGAGCAATTTGGTCCGACATTTGCATGGAGTGTGCAGGCGCATCTCCAACAGCATCAAGCGCTTGTCAGGCGCTGCGTAGGTTTTAAAGAGTGGCAGACCCCGGCATTGAATGATCTCGATGTGCTGGCTTTCACAAAAGATGGGCTGATCATGACGGTCGAGTGCAAATCAAGCCAGGATATTCCCTTCGCTGACCTGGTTGATTTTGTGCAACGAGCCAGGACGTTTCCTGCTGATATCTCATTGCTGCTCATAGACACCGAGCATGAGTCCCTGGTCATCGAATACCTGCAACAGATCAATACCATCCTGAACAGAGAACCGCTGGATTTCGGTCAGAGACATCTCTATGAAGGCAGCGTCATCTACCACGTGAGCGGTAATCTCTACGTTGCTCATACTGCGAGCGGAATTGCTCCCACCCTGGAAGCCATGCTGCGCCTGGCAAGCGACTTGAAACACGAACCGCGCTAATAAAACCAGCGAGCGACCTGCGAGGGGTCGGCGGTGGTGCCATCCTTGAGCGGCTGCAGGTCGGCGAAGACGGTGTCATCTGAGGATGCAGCGATGAGTGGCTGCCAGGGCAGGACGCCGGGGTGCGGCTGGCAGAAGTATCTGAAAGTCTGCATATCTATAAAGCGCACGTGGGTTGGGTCGGCGACAGCGTGGACGTGACGCCAGTAGGGGGCAAAGATATGCAGAACGCCCGTTGGACGCAGCACGCGATGAAGCTCGCCCATGAGGCCCATCAGATCGACGATATGCTCCAAAACGTGGATGGCAAAGATATGATCGAAGCTATTCTCTTCAAAGGGAAGCGCGGCCTCAAGGTTTGTTACGACATCCACGCCGGGCAAAGCGAAACGATCGACGCCACACGCCCAATCCGCTTGCTTGTGGCTTCCACAGCCAATATCGGCCACGGCTAGCTGCTGGTTCGGCAGCGAGAGGAAATCCCAGACGGCATAGAGGCCATCTTGCCGCCGCAGCAACCGGCGCAGGCGCTGTCGCTCCTCCTCCGAGCCAACCTGGCCCTTCACTTGAACCACGCGCCCTTCCGTAGAGATGGAAAGTTCAAGATGGGCGGTGCGCTGGTCACACGCTAAAGTATCAAGCAATTCTCTGGTCAGCATGTCGTCGCGCAGTTGCGACCATGACGGGGATTGGACAGTCATTTCGGTAGTCTCTTCCATAGGTTTGCTCGTTGTCTAGAAGCTCTTCTCATGCCGGAATCCATGCTAGCGTGGCTAAAATTACTATAGCGTGTTTGTTGTATGCAAGCAAGCACAACAGC
>DASTKE010000145.1:0-2673 GCA_035716105.1 Ktedonobacteraceae bacterium
TATTCGATCTCCTCTCATATTGTACATGATGCACATATTATTGTCACGCTTTAACGTCTCAATGCAGGGCTTTGGGTTTTCTGAATGACCGTTTTGCCATCTTCGACGGCAGAGGATGAGAAGGCACGTCACCCTCCTGCACTATTGGCTTTTCCGTCATGATGGAAAAACCAAAAGCTTCGCTCCTCTCTATCCTACTTTTCAGAAATAGAAATAACGAGTATCATAGTAGAGACAACATGAGACAGTTTTGATTGTTCGAGATGTTTAGAGGAGCAACGTTCGTGCGCATATTCCGACTTCTGCCCCTGCTGGTGCTTGTACTCTTGCTGGTTGCCTGTAACCTCCCCGGCAATGGAGGGACAGGGAGCAGTACAGCCACCGCAGTTCCAACCCGCAAGCCCCCACCTTCACCCACAACAGGCACGACGGATGTCTGTCCCGCACCGATGAGCAATAACAAAAACTGCTACACGCCCCATGCCTTGCGCGTGGCTTACGGCGTGGAGAGCCTGACCGAACGCGGCTTCACGGGCAAGGGGCAGACGATCATCGATATCGTCTCCTACGGCAGCCCAACATTGCAGCAAGATATGGATGTATTCGACCGGCAATTTGGACTGCCTCCCATCAAAATTCAGGTGTATGCACCGCTTGGCGCGAAGCCTTTTAATCCACAGAACAACAGTATGGTGGGGTGGGCAGAAGAGACCGAACTGGATGTGCAGATCATCCACGCCATCGCGCCCGATGCTGGCATTGTCGTAATGACCAGCCCGGTTGAAGAGACGGAGGGAACGATTGGCTTGCCGCAATTTTTGCAGTTGGAGCAGTACGCCGTCGCGCACCACCTGGGCCAGATATTCTCGCAAAGCTATGTTGCTTCCGAGGTGACGCTTTCCGACAGCGTGGGACAGCAGCTTGTCAAAACCTACAGCGATTTCTACAAGCAGATCACGACGCAGCAGGGCTTTACCGTCGTCTCCGGTTCGGGCGATAACGGCGCGACGGACTGGGCGAACATCGCCGCGACGCAGCTTTCCACAACGCGCACCGTCAATTTCCCCGCCGATGTTCCCTGGGTGACTGCCGTTGGCGGCACTACCTTGCTGAACACGCCGCCCGGCTATACGGAGCAAGCATGGTCTGGCAGCGGCGGAGGGACCAGCAAGTTCTTTAGCGAGCCGGATTTCCAGAAAAGTATGCCGCAGGCGGTGCAGACCGAACTGGCCGGACAGCGCGGCCTGCCGGACATCGCCGCAGACTCCAACCCCGAAACGGGCATGGCCTTCTACTTTGATGGTCAATGGAATCAGACGGGCGGCACCAGCGCCAGCACGCCGTTCTGGGCTGGCATCGTCGCCATCGCCAACCAGATGGCAGGCCATCCCCTCGGCTTCATCAATCCCGGTATCTACAAACTGGCAGCCTCGCAAAATGCACAGCAGGATTTTCGTGATATTACTGTTGGCAATAATAACGTGACAGGTGGGAAGGTGAAAGTGCAAGGCTTCCAGGCCGTTGCCGGTTGGGACGCTGTTACCGGTTGGGGCAGTCCACAGGCCAGCCAGTTCATCCCTGATCTGATCACCGCGTTAAAATAGCTTCAGGAGTTTTTTTTACATGACCAGATATGGCTTCCAGCGTTTCCTGCCCGTGTTTGTCTTGTTGCTCCTCTTCATGACCGCCTGTAGTACATCGGGCGGCAATCTGGGCAACAATACAACACCCACACCAGCACAAAAATCAACCCAGGCTCCCACCGGCACCACAGGTACGCCAACACAGGACGATACCTGCCCCATTCCCGGTTTTGATAGCAGCAGCGGCACCTGCCTGACACCGCACCAGTATCGCCTCGCCTACGGCGTCGAATCGCTGATCGAGCATGGCTATACCGGAACCGGTCAAACCGTCGTCGACGTGGTCTCCTTTGGCAGCCCGACGCTGCAACAGGATATGAATATCTTCGATCAGCAATTTGGCCTGCCTCCCGTCAATCTCCAGGTCATCTCACCCTTGAACGAGCCGGTTTATGACCCCTATCACCAGCGAGGGGGCTGGGCCGGTGAGACCGAACTGGATGTGCAGATCATCCATGCCATCGCACCCGGCGCAAAGATTGTCGTGCTGACCAGCCCCGTCGCCGAAACCGAGGGAACGGTTGGCTTGCCCGAATTCCTGAAGCTGGAACAATATGCCCTTGCACACTATCCTGGCAGCATCGTCTCGCAAAGCTGGGGAGCATCGGAGGTATCGCTGAAGGACGCGGCAGGCCAGCAGGAAATCCAGAAGTGGAATACCTTCTTCCAGCAGGCCACCACGCAAGGCCATATAACCTTCTTTGGCTCCTCCGGCGACAATGGCGCGACCGACTACATCGACCAGCAGGCCACGAAACTGTCCCCGGTGGCGACGACCAGCTTCCCGGCTGACAGCCCCTGGATCACCAGCGTTGGCGGCACGCACATCATCACCGATGGCATCACCGTCCACGAGAGCGCGTGGAGTTGTGGCAGTGGCTCCCAATGTAGCGGCGGCGGCTTCAGTTCCTTCTTCCCGGAGCCGAGCTACCAGCAAACGCTGCCTGCTTCGGTGCAGGGGCAAATCAATCACCGGCGTGGCGTCCCCGATGTAGCTGGTGCCGCCGATCCCAGCACCGGGCTGGCCCTC
>DASTKE010000146.1:0-3384 GCA_035716105.1 Ktedonobacteraceae bacterium
ACCTGATCTCCTCTCCCACATCCATTCCTGAAAACATTACTGAACCCTTGTATTCTTCCTGTTCTCAGATTATACTTGAAGTAGGCGGTGTGTATTCTTTCCCCGTATCTCCAACGCAAGCGTTGCGCAAACGCTGCTACACATGGAGGTTCTATGCTGAGACACGCGCATGGCGGACGCATTGTCGCGCCATCTTCCCTGTCGTCCTTCTTGCCCCTGTTTTCCTTGCTGTCCCTGATATTGTTCCTGTTTTTGACCGTTGCCCCTGCCGCGTTCGCCTCTTCCTCGTCGCACAGGTTCACCCTCGTTGGTCCCAGGAAACACTACCTGGCGCTAGGGGATTCGCTGGTCTTTGGCTTCCAGCCAGACCTCGACTTCAGTCATGGCTACGCCAGTGATTTCTATAACAATCTTCAGGGACACGGCACATCGGCCCTGGCGAACATGGGCTGCCCAGGTGAAACCAGCAGCACCTTCATCAATGGCGGCTGTCCCTACTCGTATTTGCGCAAGTACCCATATATTGGCGCGCAACTGGCCGCTGCCGTGACGTATCTCAAGTTCTACAGGGGGCAGGTCAGCCCCGTCACCCTCGATATCGGCGCGAATGACCTGCTGGGCGATATCAATACCAGCACCTGCGCGATCAGCTCGACGTTCAATAGCGATCTTGCCACGCTCGATACCAACCTGACACAGACCATCCTGCCGCAACTAACCGCAGCCATGACCGTGAAGGGTCATGTTACGGGTGATCTGGTGATGATGAACTATTATGACCCGTACCAGAATATCTGCCCGAACACGGTGCCATATATTCAGACCATTAACCAGCACCTGGCAAGCGATGTCAGCAGCTACGGCATCATCGTCAACGTCTTCAAATCCTTTGGGGGTACGACGACGCCTAACCCGAATATCTGTAGCTACACCTGGATGTGCAGCGTCTTCAAGGACATCCATGCGACCAGCAAGGGCTACAGCGTCATCGCCAGCACCTTCGAGAGCGGCACAGGCTACTAGTACAGCCTTGCGGAAATAGCGCGGAATGGGTGTGGGTGGGGCATCCTTCAGTTTGCCGCTGCCGTTGGCCCAGGAACCCTTTGGGCAGTTGCAGTGCCGGTCTGTTTTTTTCGCTGAGGTGCGCGGCCAGGGCGAAGTCCTGCGGAAACAGAAGGCGTGCCGGACAGTGTTGCGGGCGACGGTCTCAGAAGCTCGCAGGGGCAGCAAGCATGATCGCTACCCCTGCGAGGAGTCGCTGGCAGGTCTCCAGAGCATGGACGAACTGGTGGTCGGCTCCAAGCAGTTGTTTCGCCGCGAGAGGTAGTCGCTTAGGCCAGCATCCGCACTTCACCAGTGGAGCACCTTGAGGCCGGAAGCGACCGAACACGAGCGTCGAGCTACTCTCAATCAAGGCTCAGTGGCGGTCCCAGGAGACTCATACCGTATTTTTCAAAGAGTGGTGCCAGTATCTTTGGATCGGGTGGGCCACTGTGGGCAATCGGCCCGAACTCTTCGTAAAACTTGTGTCCGCCACCCGGCGTGTAGACGACGATGATCTCGCCCGGCTCGTCAGTGAGATTCAGGAAAGCGTGCGGGACTTTCGACGGCAGATAGGCAAAGCCGCCTTCGGCCAGGTAGAACAGATCGTCGCCAATGCGGATTTTGAACTTGCCCTTCATGACGTGGATTGTTTCCTCCTGTATGTGGTGAACGTGCAGCGGCGGGCCTCCGTGTGGCGCGACTCCCACCACGAAATAATCGAAGGCCCCATTGGTATCTTCCCCGGTCACCTTGAAGGTGAGATCCCTGCCAGGGCCGGACTTGAGGATCAGCCCCTCATCCTTGGCCAGGACAACGTAACGACTGGTTATCATGTGCTCCCTCCTCTTGCATATTGCACGAGACTCTGATATACTCATATTATAAGGTTCCTAACGATATTTGTCAAGAGGCTAATAGTAAGGTAACTAATCATGCATGCATCCATCCAGATCCCATCTGATTTCGACGTGCTGTATCCGGCGGCAAGCGCCAGAGCCACCGAATGTGCAATGAACCTGGTGTTGACCGCTGACCTGTTGGTGAAGCGTATCGCCACCCTGCTCCAGCCATTGCACCTCACCCCTGCCTCCGGGCTGGTGCTCAGCATCCTGGCAGACTCAGAGTCGCCCTTACCGCCCAATGAACTCGCTGACCGGCTGATCATCAGCAGAGCGACGGTTACGGGTTTGCTCGACTCGCTCGAACGCCAGGCCTATCTACGTAGACTGCCCCACCCTTCGGACAGACGCATGATTCTGGCGGAAATCACCGAAAAGGGGAGGCAGGCCGCGAACGCCTTTCGCCCAATCGTTCATCAGCATCAGAAGGAATGGTTTGGGGTGTTGGGTGAGACGGAACAGCAACAGCTTCTCATCGCGCTCCATCGTTTACAGGAGCGCTTGCGGGAGTCCGACTGAGCACCTCTGCTCCTTGCTCGCACGCACAGGCTGAAACAGTTCCCTTTTATTCCCTCACAACTGGCGTAGGAGGCGCAGTCTGCTGCGCTCGCACTTCCATCAGGTCGGTTGAGGCCAGGGAGATGCCGATCTGTTCCACGATGTCTCCTTATCAGCCGGGTTCGCAATGTTCTCCGTGCTCCGGGTGCGGTGGCGGCACGTCCAACGCTGGGCTGCGCTCAAAGAATCCGTTGGGCCGGAGCATGAAACCCGCGTAAGTCACGGGCATCACCGGCCAATCCTCGACGCGAGCAGCGTGATGGACGCCGACGTTGTACCAGAGCACCACCTGCGTATTCTCGACCGAGCGATTGGCCTGCGTCCATGCTGGCAGCCCCGCCCCGCCTGGATGCTGGTTGGGATAGTCCCCTGCCGGATAGCGCTCCTCAGGCGTGTAGGGTGTGACCCAGAGATGGTGTCTGGTGAAGCCAGCACGCTGCAAGAAGCTGGAACGCGGGTCGGCAAAGGGCAGCACATTATTGCCCGGCATCAACTGGTAGCCAACCGGCTCGCCCGTGCTGGGATTGGCGACGTTGGGATTGATGATCTTCCAGGTGCGCGCCGCCAGGGGATTGATATCCTGTTGCGCTTCTTGCTCTGTGCGCAGCGGCGTGGTTTTGACGAAGAAGGCGTTGCCATAGGGATTCTCTTCGCCCATCGGCACGGCCTCGGTGTGCTCCTCCACCACGCTGTTGTTTGGGCCATCGAGCACCGGGTCGAGTCGGATGCAAAAGAAGTGCTGGTGAATGGGTGCGTACAACTGCTCGCTCAGCAGTTTGCCATACTTCGGCTTCTTGCCTGCTTCAATGGCGGCGGTATTCATGATGCCGGTCAGCTTGATCTCAAGTTGGAGCGAGCCATCCTGGTAAAAATACCAGAAGAA
>DASTKE010000147.1:0-3229 GCA_035716105.1 Ktedonobacteraceae bacterium
GTGGAGACGATGGATTTTATCGGAAATGTACCCGACATGGCCTATGTCTCGCTGGATGGTATCTTGCGTGCGGCGAAGATTCGAGAAAATGCGGTCATCGGCTACGAGGGCATCCACTCCACAGTGGCTCCTGCCTATACACAGGTGGGCGTTCCAGGCCACTCTACGATTGAGATGTACAACAAACTCTTTCTCGCTGGCTTCCTGCGCGACGCTACGCCCTTGATTGAGGAACTGGCATCTATCAAGACGGAACAGGAGATCGAGGCGATCAGGCGCAGTGAGCTGGTCGCTTTTGAGGGCTTTAAGGCGGCTCGCAGCGCTATTCGTCCAGGCGCGACGGAGGCGAATGTGGCTGCTACGACCCTTGCCGCGCTGCTGGAGGCAGGCTATGCCGCTCCTGGCGCGCAGCATGTGTTGCCCCATGTCCATGTCATGGCTGGCCCTCGTGCTGCGTTGGCCTATCGCGCCTTTAATCTGACCTCGAACACGCCCATCCAGCAGGGTGATACTGTGCTGGTGCAGATGGAGGTCAGCGTCAACGGCTACTGGGCCGAATTGACGCGCACCTTTTTTGCTGGCACAATCAGCCCTGAATGGCGCGACGCGCACCTGGCCTGCATAGCCGCGCAGGATAGCGCGGTGAGAAGCATTCGGGATGGTACACAGGCCAGCGCGGCAGACGCGGCGGCACGCAAAGTTTTGCAGGAGGCAGGGTTGGGTGCGGCCTTTAAGCACGGTGTGGGACATGGAGTCGGCTTCCAGGCCATCAACCACAACGCGTTGCCTATCCTGCATCCCGCCTCGAAGGATGTGCTGAGGGTGGGTATGGTTTCCAACGTCGAGCCGGCAGTCTACCTGGATGGCAAGGGCGGCATTCGCCTCAACGACAACGTGGCGGTGCAGCAGGCCGGGGCCGAGGTGCTCTCCGTTACCGTTCCTCGCGACCTCGATTGGCTCGTCGTGCAATGATTTTGTAGAAAGATGAGGTATGGCCTGTGACAGGCCACCCGCGAGGGGCGGCCTGTCACAAGCCATACCTCGTGTTTTCTATATAAAGTTTTGCGCGAACGAGGAAGATTGTTTCTGCCTCACCTCGTTCCTGATACGCATCATGTCCACAATCAAACCTGACCAGGTGAATTGACGCGCTCCGTAGCCAGCGCCACTGAACGGGTTGTAGTATTCGCGGAAGCCGCTTTTTTCGATCAGCTTTCCTACCGTGTCGAAGGTGCGTTTGGCTTCGTCATTGAAGTTGCGCCAGAGCAGGCAGTGGTAGAGGAACCAGTTGGCAAGCACCCAGGTGGGGCCGCGCCAGAGGAACTGTGTATGGTAGGGGAAGAACGATGGGTCGCTCTTGGAGACGGAGGGTATAGGGAATGGAGCGGTGAATTGCTCATCGTTCAACAGGTGCCGCTTGAGCACTTCCACAGCGATGTCACTGGGAATGCCATCAAGGGCGGTGGGAAAGAAGGTAGTGAACGTGAGAATTTTGCTTTGCTTATTCTTCTGCCCATAGACATCATAGAATGCCGCCGTCTTTTCATCGTACATCAACTCAAGGATACGTTTCGTCACCTGTTGCGACCGCTGTTGATAGCTTTCGGCATTTTTGTCTCCCGCCAGTTTGCACAACTGCGCCATCGCCTGCAGATCCTCGACGTAGATGGTGTTGAAGGCGACGCCCTTGACCTGGAAGTAATCGGCTTTATGGATAGCCTGCAAGTTGTAGCGGTGCAAGAAGTTGCGAAAATCGACCGAGATGACGCGCCAGTACAGCTCCTGGTTGGCAAGCCCATGATGGAAGCCGACAACGGGATCGAAGCTGGGACACCAGTCCAGACCGGACTCGAAGGTCGTGATGATGGTTATCAGGTCATCATCAAAAGAACGATTGGCAATGAGCCAGGAATAGTATTTTTTCAACTTCGGCAGCATCGTCTCCAGGAACCGGCGATCCTGGCTATCCTGGTAAATGAGTAAGGTGGCCTGGGCGACCAGTGGAGGCTGGATAAGCGCGCTCATATGTGGGCGCAGTTGTTTGAGCGTTGGCCGCGCTTGCAGGATATTCATCTTGTTTCGCGGCAGTGCGCTCTTCCAGAAAATCATATGCCCGACAAAGCCATCTGGTTGCTGCATAGCAAACAGGCTGAGCATACTGCGTTTCGCGATATCGTATTCACCCAGATCACAGAGCATGAAGACCTCGAAACAGGTGTCCCACCACCACTGAAACGGGTACGTACCCGGTGAAGGTTTGATGTAGCAGTAATGCGTATTGAGCAGCGGTGAATAGCCCTCACTCAAATTGGCGTGCAGGATATCTCTCACCTGCTGACGAATAAGCTCTTCATTCATGTTTTGTTGCTCCCCTAAAACATCTAGCCGCGAGTTGATGAATGTTCACGACCAGGATCAGTATGGATCTGTCATTCTGAGCGCAGCGAAGAATCTCCCTCACCCCCGAAGATTCTTCGCTGCGCTCAGAATGACAGATCCCGTTCTGGTTGTTCCAGTTCATGAAAGCGGAGGAGTGCAGTTCGTCAACTTCCATTATTGAGGCGTCGCTGTTGCTACTTATAACACGAGATTTTCCTGTTAAACGTTTTATGTAAACCGTTCGCTTCCTGACACATTTCATTCAAAGCTGGCGTGAAGTATATGTAGCAGGACGGCACAATGCTGATTTTTATTAAGGAGAAGATGCTTGAATACAAAGAAATTAAAAAAGCCTGAAGTAGTGGTGGTAACGGGCGCTTCGGCTGGCAATGGCCGCGCTATTGTGCGTGGCTTCGCGAAGCGTGGAGCGCATATTGGTCTGCTGGCACGTGGTTACGCGGGATTGGAGGGCGCACGCCGCGATGTGGAGGCGCTGGGTGGCAAGGCAATTGTCATTCCAACGGATGTCTCTGATCCCGCCCAGGTTGAAGCGGCGGCAACTCAGGTTGAGGATATGTTCGGGCCTATTGATATCTGGGTCAATGATGCCATGACCTCGGTCTTCTCGGCTGCGAAGGATATGACGCCGGATGATTACAAGCGCGTTACGGAAGTGACCTATCTCGGCTATGTCTATGGGACGCTGGCAGCGTTGAAACGCATGTTGCCGCGCAACCAGGGGCGCATCATCCAGGTTGGTTCCGACGTGGCATATCGCGGCATTCCCTTGCAGACGGCCTACAGTGGTGCGAAACATGCTATTCAGGGCTTCACGGAGTCGCTGCGAACA
>DASTKE010000148.1:0-3082 GCA_035716105.1 Ktedonobacteraceae bacterium
AAACATCAAAGTGTTGCAGTTTCGTGCGCTCAAGCGTGCTGCTGATCTGGCATATAGCGTCAATGACAGGTGATTTTCTCACCAATAGAAAAGTAAAAAAGAACCATCGCACCATTCGGATTCTCCCAATTGTTGGGGACCTGCAAATGGTCTGATATTTGTGCTGTCAATCTGTTTCTGCTATCATGCCTCAGTAGTATAATCCTGTAGATACATTCATATAAAGAGAGGCAGTCGTATGGATCTTCGTGGGAAGCGGGTTCTGGTGATGGGATTGGGTTTGCAGGGATCGGGGATGGCGGTGGCGCGCTATGCTGCGCAGCAGGGGGCGATAGTGCGTGTGACCGATATGAAATCGCCGGAGGTGCTGGCACCGAGCGTACAGGCGCTGGCGGGATTGCCCATCGAGTTCGTGTTGGGAGAGCATCGCGAGGAAGATTTTCTTTGGGCCGAGATGGTCATTCGCAATCCTGGCGTGCCGCTTTCCTCACCCTATTTGCGGCTGGCGCGGGAGCATGGGGCGCGCATCGAGATGGAAATTGCCCTCTTCTTCCTCGCCTGCCCGGGTCGCATCACCGGCATGACCGGCACGCGAGGCAAAACCACCACCAGCACGCTGCTTTACGAGATTCTGCGCGCCAGTGGTGCGCACACCATCCTCGGCGGCAACGTAGCCGGTGTAGAGACGCTTTCCCTGCTGCCTCAGATTACACCGGAAACACTGGTTGTGCTCGAACTCTCAAGCTGGCAACTTGAAGGCTTAGCCCCTCACGCTATCAGTCCCCAGGTCGCGGTTATGACGAACATCTACCCCGACCACCTGAATACCTATTCCGGCATGGAGGATTACGCGGAGGCGAAGGCCAATATTTTTCGTCACCAACACCCCGATGATCTTGCCGTTTTCAACTACGATAATCCCTGGACGCGCCGCTTTGGTGAGGAGGCACCCGGTCGCGCCTGGTTTACCAGCCTGGAACGCGGCGGCAGCTTTGCGCGTGGCTCTGACGACATCGTGCCATTTCGCTTTACTGAGACCCCATTGATGGGCAGGCATAACCTGGAAAATATCCTGCTGGCTACAACCACTGCTCGCCTATTGGGTGTCTCTAACGAGATGATTGGCGAGACAGTGAGCCATTTTCATGGTGTAGCGCACCGGCTGGAAGAAGTTGACATAATACATGGTGTGTGTTACGTCAACGATAGCACAAGCACCACACCTGTTGCCGGGCGAGTGGCATTACAGGCGTTTGATGCGCCGTTGGTGCTGGTCGCGGGTGGCAATACCAAGCACCTCCCATTGGAGGATTGGCCGGAGACCATCGTGCGCCGCAGCCGCGATGTCGTTTTGCTTGAAGGTTCCGGCACTGATGAATTGTTGCCCGCCATCAATGAACAGGCGGCAAAGCTGGATAGAAGCAATCCCGTGCGCGGCGTCTTTGCCAGCCTGAACGAGGCGATGGATGCCGCCGTTGCGCTGGCACGTCCCGGTGATGTCCTGCTCTTCTCCCCCGGCTACACCAGCTTCGGTATGTTCCTCAACGAGTTCGACCGGGGCAACCAGTTCGTGGCACATGTGCGCCGATTGAGGAAATAGATACAGGGTGAGTGTGTAGGAGGACTGTCACTGTTGACTACCCATATGCCGCTAAAAGTCATGAAACGCCGTCTGCTTCTTGCTTTCGATGAGGTGATCGTCCTCGTGCGGACGCGATCAATCGCGCCCCTACGATTTTGGGTTACTAATCCAGGTAGCCGAGTGCTTGCAAACGGGCTTTGATCAACGCGATGGCTTCGTCGGTTTCGTTTTCTTCCCAGAGGGGGGCGATGTGGCCGTGCAGTTCAAGATAATCGAGGATGCGTAGAGCGCTGCGTTCGGGCAGTTCTTTGCTGGTATCTATGCTCAATTCCGGGCTGTCCGGCGGCTGGTAGAGGTGTGTGGCGATGGTGGCGGCGAGCGAGATGTCTTCTTTCGCACGTTGGCGGTTGGAGCGCTGTTCAGGTGAGCAATAGAGATAGATTTCGATGAATTGGGGAAGGTGTTCACGGGCATGTGCTCGTGCTTCGCGGTGCGGTGAGATAGCGGGAGTAATGGAGATCACCCCATTGCGCGCCAGCAGAGTGCAGATGTAGGTGATGAACGCATCGTAGCCCAGAGTGTGGCTGCTGTCCTCCAAAATAGTTTCGTCGATGTGCAGTTCCTGTTTGAGCCAGCGCGCAAGGGCCTGCGTATTGATGATCTCTGCCTTATAGCCACGAAAAAGCAGCGCCTTGTATATCAGGTCTGCCAGCGTCGTTTTGCCTGTTCCCGGCAGTCCTGTGAACCAGAGGGTAAAGCCGGTGGATTGCTGAGCAGAGATGATAGACCAGCCGGTTGTATTCCAGAAGTGTTCTGGCGAGTGTTGGGTCATGCCACACTCTCCTTCCACGTTCATACATGTCCATCGGAAACAAACGAGGGTGATCGAGCCGGGGCTTGTCCGTGCTTCTATTGTACCCGGTTGTCCTGTCAGGCGACAAGTCCTGCAAAAACCGAAGGGAGAGCGTCCCAACGTTTTGCGCCGTAGGGCGACCTTGATGGTCTGAAGGAGAACTTCGTAGGGGCGACCACCAGGGTCGCCCCTACGGATCTCCCCTTCAAGGACGGAGACTCGCATCCACTTGTGGGTTGCGTTACTGGCGTAGGAATGATAGACTAACGTGTGATAGAGAGCGCGTTGATGAGGTACCATGAGTGCGTACATATGGAGACAGTGAAGTTACCAACGTGCCAAAGGAGAGATTACGAAATGACCATGATGATGAGCCGGAAAGCCCTGGAAGATTATGGGTTAGTCAATCTCGGCGATATTAATTGGAATTTATCACCAGCCGTTTTAATTGAGCACGCGCTGGCCCGCAAAGAGGGAATGCTGGCGGCCAACGGCGCATTTGCTGCCACAACGGGAGCGCACACGGGACGTTCCCCCAAAGACAAGTTTATCGTTTCGAGCGAGGAATCGGCGGCAAAGATCTGGTGGGGCGATACCAACCACCCGTTGCCGCGTGAGAATTTCGAGGCTATACGATTCAGCCTGAG
>DASTKE010000149.1:0-9128 GCA_035716105.1 Ktedonobacteraceae bacterium
TGATTACGAATCAACAAATCAGATGCAATCTGGTAGGGAGGTGTCTTCTATAGCCTCGAATGGAGCGCGCTGGATGACCACTCCATCAATGATCACGATTTCAAAGATCTCCTGCAAGAGCAGCCCTATCAATTGTTCCAGGAACAGTGCCGCGTCTTCCAGATCATCCATAATCACTTCGGAATAGTGGCCATGACACTGAAGCCGTATTGTAATATTCACCTCGTATGCTCCTTTCGGGGGATTGCCGGGATATCTCCTTGAGGTGAATTATAGCCGAGTAGGAATGCACAAATCTGCCCTGCTTCTGCCTTTAGTGTGTCAGGGAGCATAGACAGGAGGGGATGCGAGCGTAAAAGCTACTTTTACGCTCGCATCCCCTCCTGTCTATGCTCCCTACAGATTATCGATCTGCACCGGTTCGATCTCGTCGGCGAGGTCGAAGCCGAAGACGCGGGAGTAGAAGTAGAGTTCGGCTTCGAGCGTGCGTTTGATGTTTTTGGCCTGGCGAAATCCGTGGCCTTCACCCTCGTAGGCGAGATAGGCTACCGGCAAGCCCTTGTTGCGCAGTGCCTGCACCATAGCTTCGGCCTGGTTGGGTGGGACAATCTTGTCGTCAAGTCCCTGAAAGAAGATCACCGGGCAAGAAAGCTGGCTGGTGTAGTGGATGGCTGAACGCTGCCGGTAGAGGTCTTGCCCTTCCGGGTAGGGACCAACGAGCCGGTCAAGGTAGCGCGACTCGTATTTGTGTGTATCGCGCACGAAGGCTTCCAGGTCGCTCACGCCGAAGTGACTCGCGCCCGCTTTGAAGGTATCGCGGAAGGTGAGTGCATTGAGCGTGGTATAGCCACCGGCGCTGCCCCCTACAATGGCGAGCCGGTTGCCATCTACCAGCCCGCGCTCCACCAGGTAGCGCGCACCGTTGGCGCAGTCGTCGACGTCGACGACGCCCCAGTTGCCTTCGAGTCGCTGCCGGTAGGCGCGTCCGAAGCCCGCGCTGCCACCGTAGTTCACATCCAGCAGGGCAAAGCCGCGACTCGTCCAGTACTGCGTATGCAAGCTAAGCATGTTCGTTGTCGCCGCTGTTGGTCCGCCATGACTCTTGACAATCAGAGGCGGCAGCTCACCGGCTGGGGCGACGTAATCCTTGTTTTTCGGTGGATAGTAGAAGGCGTAGGCGGTGAGGCCGTTTTCCGTGGGGAACTCGATAGTCTCTGGCACGGAGATATAACCTGTATCTGCCTCGACAGTGCTGGAATGGCGCACCACCTCCGTTTGCAGGGTTTTCAGATCGAGCCGGATCAGGCTGATCTGCTCCGTGGGTGAACCAGCTTTGCATACGGCCTGCTCAAAAGTGACCTCAATTGCTGTGATGGTTGTGTATGGCGTCTCAATCGGCGTGAGTTTTCCTGTTTCCGTATCAAGCTGCCCCAGGTGAGCAACGCCTTGCTGACTATAGATGCAGATGATGCGATTGGCCGGGGCGAAGCCATAGGTAGACATGCCGAAGCCCCACTGTGGCGCGCCGAACTCGGCCTCCATCTCACACAGGTTCTCGGCATGTCCATCGCGCAGGCGATACAGATTCCACCAGCCTGTGCGGTCTGAGACAAAATGCAAGACGCCATCGGGCGACCATTCCGGCTGGAAGATCGATTCGTCGGAACCACCGGCCACATGCCGGGCATGTCCAATGGCACCATCGGCCTCGAACTCGCCTACCCACAGTTCGCAGCCATCCCAGGGCATGTTGGGATGATGCCAGGTCTGCCACGCCAGCCGCTTCCCATCGGGACTGATGCGCGGCGAGGCGTAGAAGTCGTTGCCGGAGACAAGGATTTGCGGCTCAGAGCGGCCATCCAGTGGGATGCTTACCAGCGTATTGACGGCCTCGCGCCCCTCCACCGTGTGGTCTTCGCGCACGCTGATGAGCCGGTTGCGCTGGCGGTCAACAACCATGTCGGCGTAGCGCAGCTTCGCTTCGGGCGTAATCGGCTCCGGCTCGGAATCGGGCGTCAGGCGATAGAGGCGCTGGTCGGCAAAGTTGGAGAAATACACGATGCCGTCGCTGACAGTGAACGAGCCGCCGCCATACTCGTGAACCCGCGTGCGCGCATTGAACGGCACCGGCAGCAGATCGATCATGCTGCCATCGGCGCTCTGGCGCACAATGGCGTAGCGGCCACCCTCGGCTGGTCGCATCTCAAGCCAGTAGATATCGTCACCCTCAAGCGCTATCTCTCCAAAGGAGATGCCGCGATAAATGATGAGATCGGCTGTAATGGGAGATTTCCAGGAACCATACGGAGCGATGGATGGTTGCGTCATGATAGTGTCCCCTTCTCTATTGTTTTTTGTTACTGGGGTTGAGTTGATTCGCGCACAATCAGTTCGGGCTGGTAGACAATGTGTTTGTGTTGATGAGAGGTTGGATGCCCTGCCTCTTCGAGCAACAATTCGGCGGCTGTGCGCCCCAACTCGTATTTGGGCTGGCGGATCGACGTGAGCGGCGTTGCCAGGACGCTCGCGAATTCTACATCGTCGTAGCCCACGATGGCTATATCCCCCGGAATGGAGAGGCCGCGCTTCTTGAGGCCGCGCATGAGTCCAAGCGCGAGCAGATCATTCGCGCAAAACACCGCGGTTGGTTTGGCTTTGCCGCGCAGGAGCTTCTCCACGCTGGCCTCGCCCTCCCTGGCATTTTGCGCGACAGTGGTGATATCGATGATGACGCGATCTGGTTCGAGGCCAGCGGCTTTCACTGCTCGCAGCACTCCTCGTCGCCGGTCCGCGCACTGGCGAATGCTGAGTGGGCCATGCACAAAGCCAATGCACCTGTGGCCCAGTGCGAGCAGGTGGGCCACAGCCAGTTCGCCGCCCAGCACATCATCGACGGAGACCGAGCAAAGATCCTTAATACGGCTCGGACGGTCGAGGAGGACAACGGCAATGCCGTGCTGCCGGAGGCGTTGGAGATACCCGGCATCGCTCTGAACCGGCGTAATCAGGACGCCGCGAGCGCGCTGCTCCTCAAGTACCTGGAGGTAACGGCGCTCTTTCTCTAGCGAATCATCTGAGTTGCAGAGAATAACCGCGCAGTTGGCTTCGCTTGCCGCGTCTTCGACGCCACGTGCAACCTCGGTAAAAAAGGGGTTGGCCACATCAAGCATCACCAGGCCGATGTACTGGCTCTCACCCGCGCGAAGCTGGCGGGCCGAGCCGTTGCGCACAAAGCCTATTTCCTCGATGGCAAGCTGCACCCGTCGTCGCGTCTCCTCAGCAACAATCTCTGGCCGGTTGAGGACGTTTGATACCGTTCCAAGCGAAACACCTGCCCGTTTCGCCACCTCACGAATATTTGCCATTGAACTCATGCAGAAACTCTTTCCTGACCGCTGAAATAGCACAGACCCTCTCATGAAGCGCGTTTCTTGCCATATGTCTCCAACGCCGATGCCTGGAAGAACCTGTGACATACAGTATGTCACAGAAGAGCGAACCGGGTGTTCAAAATAGTCCGGTGGTGCAGCTCATTTTTGGTGTCATGCAGGGAAAGGACGAAGGCACCCGCAAGGGGCCACCCCCTTCATCCACCTCTCCCCTGCCTCTACACTTCTCCCCAGGGAGGTTGGGGAACGCCATCGCAGGGATGAGTAGAGGCAGGGGAAGATGAGCGGGGATGAGTGGCCCCTTGCGGGTGCCTTTGCCCCAAATTCCTTCCTTGCAAAAAAGAACTGCACCCTTCACTCTGCACACCTCTTGACAATGCAGAAATTAGCAATTATACTTTTTCCATTGAAACGTTTCAAATGCTTTCCCGTGAATAAGTCATAGAAAGACGGGCGTTACACTCAATTGTTCCTGTCGATACGGAATGAGAACCCAGCACCTATCTTTCAGGAACATAGCTAACGGCATTATTTTATGCGCCTGATTGAAACGTTTCAACTTTGATAGTATTTTACGCTGTGGGTACAGGTCCGTCAAGTACGCCTGAGAAGAAGGGGAGAGACCGTGACAGAACCTTCCGAACCCATCGTTGAACTCGCTGGCATCACCAAACAATTTGGGACCGTACAGGTGCTGCGAGGTGTAGACCTCAGCCTCTATCCTGGAGAAGTACACGCGCTGGTGGGAGAAAACGGCGCTGGTAAGAGTACGCTTGTCAAACTGCTGGCCGGTATTCATCGTCCTGGCGCGGGTGTCATCAAGATCGGTGGAAAAGAGGTTGAACTGCACAACCCCATCCAGGCGCGGCATCTCGGCATCGCCGTCATCCACCAGGAACCAACGCTTTTCCCCGATTTGAACGTGGCAGAGAACGTCTACATGGGGCGGCATCCTCGTGATCGTTTCGGGCGTGTGGACTGGAAACGCATGTACCGCGAAGTGGAACAGTTGCTGGCATCGCTTGGCGTCCATTTGAACGTCTACGCGCCGGTGCAGGGACTTTCTGTAGCCGACCAGCAGCTTGTCGAAATCGCGAAAGCCCTCTCCCTGGACTCACGGGTGTTGATTATGGACGAGCCAACCGCCGCGCTTTCCGCTCATGAGGTTCACGAACTCTTCGCGATTGTGCGGCAACTGCGCGAGCGCGGCGTGGCTATCCTCTTCGTCAGTCACCGGCTGGAGGAAATCTTTGAACTGGCCCAGCGTGTCACCGTCCTGCGTGACGGTGTGCGTGTGGCGACCGCGCCCATTAGCGAACTGACCACCGAGGAGATCATTCGCCAGATGGTGGGTCGCGCACTGGAAACGCTCTACCCCAAGAGTGCCGTCGAGCCAGGGGAGGTGATCCTCGATGTCCGGCACCTGACGCGCACCGGGACATTTGAGGACGTGAGCTTCCAGGTGCGGCGCGGCGAGATTCTTGGTTTCGCGGGGCTGGTTGGAGCAGGGCGCACTGAGGTTGCCAGAGTGGTCTTTGGTATTGACCGGGCCGACGCGGGTGAAATTCGCATCGGTGGCAAGCTGGTGCAGATGCATTCACCAAAGACCGCGATGAACTATGGTATTGCCTACGTGCCTGAAGATCGCCACCAGCACGGCCTGGTGATGGATTTCAGCATTGCCCGCAATATGACGCTGCCCATCCTGCGCCAGACGAGCCTGCTTGGGTTGGTCAACCAGCGGCGCGAACGCGAGATCGCAAAGGACTATTCCGCGCAATTACAGGTGCGCTCATCTGGCATAGATCAACTGGTCAAGGCGCTTTCGGGCGGCAACCAGCAGAAAGTGGTGCTGGCGAAATGGTTGATAACCAACCCATCGGTCTTGATCCTCGATGAGCCGACACGCGGCATCGATGTTGGCTCAAAAGCGGAAGTGCATCGCATTGTCTCCGAACTTGCCAGCAAAGGATTGGCCATAATGCTCATCTCAAGTGACCTACCAGAAGTGCTGGCGATGGCTGATCGCGTGCTGGTTATGCACGAGGGGCGCATCGCCGCGGAATTTACCCACGCCGATGTGGATCAGGAGAAAGTTATGTTTGCAGCAACAGGGCAGGTAACGAATGGCTACAGCCAGTAAACAGGCACAAAAAACATCCACGACACCGCGCAGGACAGGAAATCGTCTCGTCGTTCTGGTGAGCCGCGTGCGCGAGTTGGGACTGCTGGTCGTCCTCCTGCTGATTGTCCTCGTTGTCGGGGTGCAGGTGCCGCAGTTTTTCACGCTTTCCAACATGATCCAGATTTTGCTCTCCGTCTCGATTCTGGCGATTGTCGCGATAGGTGAGACGCTGGTCATCTTGACTCGAAATGTTGATCTCTCAGTCGGCTCCGTGGTTGGCTTCTCGGCCTTTCTCGTCGCGAACACGTTCAAACAGAATCCGCACACCAACCTCTTGCTGGGCATTCTGCTGGGTTGCGCATTGGGACTGTTGTTGGGAGCGATCAACGGGTTGATTGTCACCTGGGGGCGCGTACCCGCCATCGTCGCGACGCTTGGCACGCTCTACGCCTATCGCGGTTTTGACTTTCTCTATGCTGGCGGCAACCAGGTCAGTGCCTCCGACGTACCGGACAGCTTTCTGAGCCTGGCGACAACTCCTTTGCTCGGCATACCGCTGCTGATCTGGTTTGCTGTGCTGCTTGCCATCATTTTCGGCTTCCTGTTGCGTTCCTCGCGTACAGGCCGGGAGTTGTACGCCATTGGCAGCAATCCTGACGCGGCCCGTCTGGTTGGAATTCGCAGCGACCTGCTGGTCTTTGGCGCATTTGCCATCGCGGGTCTGTTGAGCGGTTTTGCCGGGGTCCTATGGGGAGCGCGTTTCGCCACGGTTGACGCCACGGCGGCGAGTGGGCTTGAACTGCTGGTGATTGCCGCGGTCGTCGTGGGTGGCGTGAATATTTTCGGCGGTTCAGGAAGCATTGTCGGGGCCATGCTTGGCGCAATTGTGCTGAGTACGATTGATAACTCGCTCTCTTTCCTGCGCGTATCCCAGTTCTGGCTGCAGGCCATCGATGGAGCAGCTATCCTGATCGCCGTTACACTTGACGCCTTTATCACACGCTGGGTGCAGCATCTCCTCATCACAAGGAGGCAGAGATGAAGCAACTGCAAAAACAGCTCAGTTCATGGTCGTGGGAAGCGCTGCTGATTGTGCTGCTGTTGCTGACCCTCGTGCTGGGCAACGCGCTTTCCCCCTATTTTTTGACGCCGTTCAATTTCTCGCTCATGAGCGAGAGCTTCATGGAGATCGCCATCATGTCGCTGTCCATGACGCTGATCGTCATCGCGGGTGAGATTGATCTTTCGGTCGCCTCGATACTTGGCCTGGCGAGTGTGATGATCGGCATTACCTGGAGCGCTGGCATCCCGCTCTGGTTGGATATTCTTATCGCGCTGGCTGTGGGGGCGCTGGCCGGGCTGGTCAACGGGCTGCTTGTCACGCGGCTGGGCTTACCCTCCCTGGTGGTGACACTGGGAACGCTAGCCCTCTATCGCGGGCTGGCCTACGTCATTCTGGGCAGCCAGGCGGTCAGCAACTTTCCATCTGCCTACACTAACTTCGGCATCGGTGATGTGCCGGGTACACTGATTCCCTGGTCGCTGGTCGTCTTCGCCCTTTTAGCCCTGCTCTTTCTCGTCGTGCTGCACCGCAGTTGGATCGGGCGGCAGATTTACGCCATCGGCAACAACAAAGAGGCCGCACGTTTTGCTGGTATCTCCGTTAATCGGGTCAAGCTCATGCTCTTCGTGCTCTCCGGCCTGCTGTCCGCGCTGGCTGGCGTCGTATTTACCGCCAGAATTTCCAGTTCGCGGGCCGACAACGCTCTGGGTTTTGAACTGGACGTGGTGACGGTCGTCTTGCTGGGCGGCATCAATATCTTCGGTGGCAGTGGCAGTATGGTTGGTGTCATTCTGGCGCTGTTCGTTGTAGGAGGTTTGCGTAATGCGTTAGGTCTGGCCTTTGTGAGCGGAGATGTACAGAACATTGTGGTTGGCGCGCTGTTAGTTTTCTCGGTCCTGGGACCGAATATCGCCCAGCGTGTTCGAGACGCTGTGTCCCGCAGGCGCTTGGCGGCGGGAAGTTCTGCAAAGAAAGTATGAAGGAGGAGGCAGTGAAGAAGCTGTTTCAAACACTCGGACCTGGTTTTCTGGTTTTCGTCCTGTTGCTGCTGGCTGCCTGTGGTGGAAGTACCAGCACCGGCACAGGCGGAGGTGGCAGTACTCCCACTGGCAACGGCGGGAGCAACCTCAATATTGTGTTCCTTCCCAAAGCCATCAACAACCCGTACTTCGATACAGCCGCTCAGGGAGGGCAGCAAGCCGCCACTGCCTTGAAAGGCTCGTTCAAGCAGGTCGGGCCATCGACCGCCAGCGCCTCCGATCAAGTTACCTGGATCAACACCTTGACCACGCAGCACGTGAATGCAATTGTGGTCTCGGCGAACGACCCCAACGCGCTGGCTCCCGCGCTCAAGCAGGCTATGGCGCAGGGGATCAAAGTCGTCAGCTACGATTCCGATGTGGCCCCTGACGCTCGCCAGGTCTTCATCAACCAGGCAAACTCTGAGGATATTGGGCGCATCGAAGTGCAGATTCTGGGCAAACAACTGAACTACTCCGGCCAGATCGCCATCCTGTCCGCCGCCAGCACCGCGACAAACCAGAACGCCTGGATCGGTTTCATGAAGGACGAACTCTCCAAGCCGCAGTACAAAAACATGCAACTGGTGAAAATCGTCTATGGCAACGATGACGATCAGACCAGCTTCAACGATACGCTCTCGCTGATGCAGGCGTATCCCAATCTGAAAGGCATCATTTCTCCGACGACCGTTGGCATTGCGGCTGCTGCTCGCGCCATTGAGTCGGTGAACAAAGGTGGCAAGGTTGCGCTGACGGGTCTGGGAACGCCCAATCAGATGCGCAAGTACGTGCTGGATGGCACCGTGCAGCAATTTGCCCTCTGGAACCCGGCTGATCTTGGCTATCTCGCCTACTACGCGGCGGCAGCCCTGATCCAGGGCAAGATCACGGGCCAGAGCGGGCAGAGCTTCAGCGCGGGGAAACTCGGAACCAAAACGATAGGGGCAAACGGTACGGTACTCCTGGGGCCACCCACCGTCTTTGACAAGGCAAACATCGGCCAGTTCAACTTCTAGCGCGGGGTGTGGGGAGGGCCTTTATGGTCGCCCGCGTATCCAAATGGCAACAGCGGGCGACCATAAAGGCCCTCCCCGCCCGGCACCACCGCCCTCGCCCCTACAGAGTGAGAGAGAGACGGTAGAACATATGCAGCGCGTCGCCTTCATCATGCACATCAAGTCGGGAACGGAGGAGGAGTATCGCAGGCGGCACCGGCAGGTCTGGCCTGAACTGCTTGCCGACCTGAAGCGCGCTGGATGCTCCAATTACTCCATCTTTCTCAGGGGCTTAGACCTCTTTGCGTATATGGAGGTTGAGGACTTCCAGCGCTTTCTCAACATCATGGCGGCCAGCCAGGCGAGCCAGCGCTGGGAAGAGCAGATGGGCGACATACTGGTCAGGGAGACCAACCCGGCTACTGGCTTCCCATATGTCCTCTCGGAAGTATTTCACCTCGATTGAAGAGTGAAAATTGAAGCGAAAGGGAAGCTAGCTGTTTGCGTGTTTCAAGGATGCGGCGCGGAATACGC
>DASTKE010000150.1:0-2744 GCA_035716105.1 Ktedonobacteraceae bacterium
AGCAAGCCAGGCTCCGGCGAGAGTCCCGCCAGGTCGCTTATGGAGGAGAATCTGCTCCGACCAGAAGGTGTCTCTGTTCCCTTGCCGGTCGGACTCCGGTTGGAGGCTGCGTTGTTAGAATAGAGGAAGAAGAAGCACGAGAGACAAACGTCTCCCTGGGCATGAGCGTGACAGAGTTTGCTTTCTCGCTGGGGAACCTGGTTTGCTCTCCCGACTTTCCGTGAGCCGATCTGAAGATCGAGACGGAGACGGCCATGTGCTATACTCCTCAGAGGAGTTCTCTCTTGTCGATCTCCCTCGTGGTTCATGCAGGGACTTCTCAAAGACCAGAAAGGAGGATAACCATGCCGCGCTATCAAAACCGGCTGGAAGCAGGACGTTACCTGGCAACATTGCTGACAAAATACGCACATCGACCCGATGTGATTGTGCTCGCGCTCCCTCGCGGCGGCGTACCCGTCGGTTACGAGGTGGCAAAGGCGCTCCACGTGCCGCTTGACGTGTTTATCGTGCGTAAACTGGGCGTGCCAGGACACGAAGAACTGGCAATGGGCGCTATCGCCACGGGGGGAGTACAGGTGCTCAATCACGAGGTCGTGAATACGCTGCATATCCCGCCCAGAATTATTGAGATGGTGGCAGCCCAGGAAAACAAGGAACTGCAACGACGCGAACGCCTTTACCGCGATGATCGCCCACAGCCCGATGTGAAAGACAAGACTGTCATCCTCGTCGATGATGGTCTGGCAACCGGCTCGACAATGCAGGCCGCGATAGAAGCCTTGAAACAGGAACATCCCGCCCATATTGTGGTAGCGGTACCTGTCGCGGCACTTTCGACCTGCGAAGAACTCGGCCAGCAGGTCTACGAGATCATCTGCGCGCAGACGCCTGAGCCATTTTATGGCGTTGGCTTCTGGTACGAAGACTTTTCGCAGACCAGCGATCAAGAAGTCCATGATCTGCTCGCGCAAGCGCAACACGCGCAGCCCGTCGGAGCAAATGGACAGTAACGTTTACCGGCCAGGAAAAAACGATGGCGGTGAGCGCGACATATCGCACTCACCGCTATCATTCTTTCTGGCCGGTAAACTATACCGGGTGGCTGATGATTGGCTTGAGCGCGGGATAGAGCGCACGGTAGATTTCGTAAGCTTGATCGTAGGCTGACCGGTGCGCTGGCAGTGGTTCGGTGCGCTCCACCACATGCACGGTTTGATCACATGCCTGCTGAACAGAACTATAGACGCCACTTGCCACGCCAGCCAGCAGGGCCGCGCCAAAGGCTGGTCCTTCCGTGGCGTTCGTCGTCACCAGTTCCACGCCCAGTACGTCAGCGATGATCTGTCGCCAGAGTAGGCTCTTCGCACCACCGCCCGTGGCGCGTACCTGCTCAAGCGCGATGCCCTGCTCTTGCAGGATAGCATAGCAATCCTTGAGGCTGAAGGCGACGCCCTCCAGGACGGAACGCACGAGGTGGCGGCGCGTGTGGCTGGCGGTCAGGCCGATCCAGCCGCCACGTGCATAAGCGTCCAGGTGGGGCGTGCGCTCACCCTGAAGGTAGGGCAGGAAGATGAGACCCTCGCTGCCGGGTGGCACCTGTGCGGCCTCTCTCGACAGCAGTTCGTAGGCATCGACTCCGGCCCAGCGTTCCATCGCCATTTCCGGCAGGCCGATGTTGTCGCGCACCCAGCGCAGCGAGAGACCGGCCCCCTGCGTGACGCCCATCAAATACCATGCATCGGGAACGGCGTGGTTGAAGGTATGCACGCGAGGCACAGGGCCGGAGGTATCGACCTGCGGGCTATCAGAATAGGCGAGCACAACGCCACTGGTACCAATAGAAACCAGCGCCAGCCCAGGCCGTACCACGCCATTGCCAACGGCCCCGCAAGCGTTATCGGCACCGCCACCAGCAACGGGCGTGCCAGCCAGCAGGCCGGTCAAAGCCGCCACCTCGTCGGTAATTGTGCCAGCCACTCCGACGGAGGCAACGATGGGCGGCAGCAGCGTAGGATTGAGTTCGAGCGCCTCCAGCACCTCGCGTGACCAGACGCCATGTTTGACATCCAGCAGGCAGGTGCCTGCTGCGTCGGAGATCTCCATCGCCGTTTTACCTGTGAGCAGGTAGCGAATGTAGTCCTTGGGCAGCAGCATGGTTTGTGCGCGAGCGAAAATCTCCGGCTCGTTGTCGCGTATCCATTGCAGTTTGGGCGCGGAGAAGCCCGGTAGCGCGGGGTTGCTCACCAGTTCGATCAGGCGCTTCGCCCCCACGCGCTCGGTAATCCAGCGGCACTGCGCCTCGCTGCGTTGATCGGCCCAGATGATGCAGGGACGCAGCACCTGCCCGGCGGCGTCCAGCAGCACCACGCCGTGCATCTGACCGGAGAGGCCGACGCCGCACACATCGCTCGCCTGTGTACCCCCTTGCACACCCCCCGCTAAACAGGTGCGAATAGCCGTAATAGTGGCCTGCCACCATTCTGCGGGATTCTGCTCCGCCCAACCCGGATGCGGGTGATAGAGCGGGTATTCGACAAAGGCGGAGGCCAATACCCGGCCATCATCCGCCGCGAACAGGGCAGCCTTGACGCCCGTCGTTCCCAGGTCGATGCCCAGAAGCGCTTGCATACATATACTCCTTTGCTTTTCTCAGCCAGCCAGCAAGTTTTATACGTTGATGGAATGATTGTATGACAAAAATGGGCTGTTCGGTACGCTTACCCTGTCATTTTAGCTGTGCT
>DASTKE010000151.1:0-4322 GCA_035716105.1 Ktedonobacteraceae bacterium
CTGGATGCGCAGGATGTGGCCCGTATCAGCCGTTCGCCGGTCAAGCGCCTGGGCCGCCCTGAAGAGGTGGCCAATGTCGCGCTGTTTCTCGCCTCTGATGACTCATCGTTTGTGGTGGGAGCAGAGATCGCCGCAGACGGCGGCTGGCTCTTAAATACCATGTAGAAAGAACAAGAACAACTGGAGGAGAGAATAGTAATGAGTACTGAAGCAAATGAAAGGAACACAAACCTATGCGTCGTACCAACCTCAGTTCACCAACGCTGCGTCCTCGTCGGCGGACGGTCAAGCCCCCACAGTGGGGTGGAGACCTTTCCTCGCGACCGATCGTTCTCACCTCATCCCCCTTTCAAGCACCTCGCGATCCCACTGCCCAAGCGTGGCCCCAACTTCGTAGGCGCTCTGGAAAAACGCCAGCAGCGCCTCCTCCGGTGAGGAAGCGTTGCGCACATCCTCATAGAGCAAGAGAAATTCTCCCAGTTCGCGACTGTAGAAGGCCTCCTGTGGGCGAATGGCGGCGGTTAGCAGTCCAGGCGGCTCTGGAGAAGTATAGGCATAGAACGCCGGGGTGGGGAAACTGTCATTGCCGGGCCAGAAGCCACAACTGATCTCTTCATGGGACATCGCTTCCCGCGTCATGCGATCGGCACCCGGTCGCTCTGGCGCACGCCGACCGGAGAAGAGCGTCACGGCGAGGTCGAAGCTGCCCCAGAAGAAGTGGACGGGACTGCTCTTGCCCACAAACGGGGAGCGGTAGCGCTGCATGACGGTAGCGGTCTGGGTCAGGATGCGCCAGAAGCGCCGGGCGTAGAGCGGGTCGTAGGAAGCGTGGACCTCATCGATATCACAGCGAATGGGACTCGCCACTTCGCTGGGTAAGGGGTTGATCGTGACCTGGATGCCCAGCGCGTGCAGGCAGTCCATGAATTCGCGGTAAAAGGAGGCCACCGAACGCGGGATCAGTGGCAGCGCTTTGTTCGTTCCCTCGCTGGTACGAATGAGGAGATTGTGCTCCAGAAAGTCAAAGGTCACGTCAAAGCTGCCACCACGGTAGGGAATGGCCGAGGTGGTCAGCCCACGCGGGGTGACGTAGAGGGTGACGTGCCACCAGTGGTTGAGGAAGGGGGAGAGTTCCATGCGGACTTTGCCTACGATCTGCGTCCACATGTGGAGCGTCTGGTAGGTGTCCCGCCACGCCTCATACGGCAGCACCGGCCAGCCCTCGATTCGGCCCCCATGCTGGGTGTTGATTGCGTCCTCCATATTTTGCTCCATCTGGTCGTCTCGTTGCTCCACTGCTTCGCCCCTCGCAGGCTTCACGCCGTTCGGCTCGCTGCCTGGAGCGCAGGAAGTAAGGCGTCCTGCTCCCAGGACCCGCGATACATGACGCCGTTGATGAAGAACGTCGGGGTTCCTTGCACTCCGCTGCGTTCGCCACTTTCCACATCTTCTTCGATGCGGGCGAGCGCACGCCGTTCGGCCATATCACGTGTGTACTGCTGCACATCGAGACCAACCGCCTCGGCAAACTCGGCCAGGGCCGCATCCTCAAGCGTATGCTGGTGGTGGAAGAGATAATCGTGCATCTCCCAGAACTTGCCCTGCACCGCGGCGGCCTCGGCAGCCAGGGCCGCGTGCAGCGCATGGGGGTGAATCTCGGTGAGCGGGAAGTTGCGATAGACAAAGCGTAACTGCTCCCCGAGTTCCTGCTGTATGGCCTGCACCACCCACGTCGACCGGCGCGTGTAGGGACATTCGTAGTCGCCGTATTGCACCAGCGTAACCGCGGCGGTGTCAGGCCCCTGACGATGGTCTCGTTCGCTGACCGGGACCACAAGTCGTGTTCTCTGTGTCATCCCTTTGCTCCCTTAGCAGCTATTTCAGGCAGCGCTACAATTGTCGTCGAACCCAGATCGGGTCAGCAAAGTCCAGCCAGAGCTGGTCGGTGTAACACCATCCCCAGTTCTCATCTGGCTGGAAGGACTGCATGATCGGGTGGTTGGTCGCGTGGAAATGCCTGGTGGCATGCTTATTCTTCGAATCGTCGCAGCAGCCGACATGCCCGCATTCCAGGCAGATGCGCAGGTGTACCCAGGTGTCGCCGATTTTCAGGCAGTCCTCGCACCCATTAGCGCTCGGTGTTACCTCACGTATCTGGTCAAGATGACTACATTGTTTTGCCATTGCGCTCGCTTTCCTTTCTCTTTATGATACGCATGTGCTCGTTTCTGACACTCCCCGGCCTCAAGGCGCGGGGGTTCTTCCTTCATCCAGCCTGCTTGCCCGATCTGGCCTTGCCAGAACGAATAGAGGCAGTCTGTCCAGAAGCGTTGCGTACTCTCTGTGGAGTACCCGTTTCCGAATGCCCTGCGGTACGGTCGAATGCCTTTGCTAAGATGTTGATGGCCGCATTGTGGTCACGATCAAGCACGAGCCCACAACCAGAACAGATATGCGTTCTGACGGAGAGGCTTTTCTTGATACGAGTGCCACAGGCGCTACAATCCTGACTCGTGAAGGCCGGTTCCACGGCGATGACAGGGATAGTGTGGATGGCTCCATAGTAGGTGAGCCAGATCAGGAACCGGCCCCAGGAGGCATCATTGATACTCTTTGCCAGACGATGGTTTTTCACAAGGTTGGCTATCTGCAAGTGTTCATAGGCAATCAAATCGTGAGATGTGATGAGCATGCTTGCCGTTTTGCGGGCAAAGTCTTCACGCTGCCGTTGCACTTTCAGATACGCTTTGGCCAGTTGCTTTCTAGCTTTCTTCCTGTTCTGAGAACCTTTTTGCTTACGGGAAAGCCGTTGATGCAACCTCTTGAGCTGCTTCTCAGCTTTCCTCAAGTGACGGGGGTTGGCTATGGTGTTTCCATGACTATCAGTCAGAAACGCTTTGATGCCCATATCGATCCCAACCAGTTTGCCGGTTGCAACATGCTCAATATGCCTTTGAGCATCGACAGCAACTTGACAGTAGTAGCCATCGGCCCGCTTGATGAGGCGAACGCGCTTGATCTGCTTTGTGGGAAACGCTTCGATGTGTTGATTCTTGTTGCCAACGAATCTGAGTCTGCCTATTCCACACCCATCGGTGAAGGTGATATGCTTGCCATCCGGCTCCAACTTCCAGCCCGTTTGTTTGTACTCCACACTCCGGTTATCGTGCTGGAAACGAGGATAGCCTTTCTTCCCAGGCTTGTGATTGCGGCAATTGTCATAGAAGCGGGAAATCGCGAACCATGCGCGGTCAGCCGCCGCTTGACGCGCCTGAGAATTGAGAGAGGTGACAAAAGGAAATTCACGGGCAAGCACCGCGCAAGAGCATTGCAAATCGTTCCTGCAGGTTCCACGAGTATCCATCCACAGGCGCAAAGCCTTGTTTCGGATGAACTGGGTGATCCGTATCGCTTCATCAATGGCTTGATATTGGGCCTTGTTCCCATGAAGTTTGTACTCGTAGATCAGCATTTATTTCCCTGGCTCTTTTAGCCGCTCTAATTCCTGCTTTGCCAGCCGTGCCACTACCTCAAGGATCGTCTCGCCCGTATGAGCCGCAATGATCTTCAAGCCCTTGCGGGTTTCTGCTGTGACCCGAATATTCGGGTTCAATGGTTTCTTCATCATAGTAGTTATTATACTACTATGACTACTGTCTGTCAAGCGTTTCCCTTCTCCCCCTCTCCCACAAGGAACGCCCATTCATCCCTCGCTTGAAAGACGGGGGCTTTCTGGGCGATTTCCTGTAAGCATATAACAGAAATTTATAGATCGTCAAAAAAGTCAGTTTCAAGGGAGGACCAACTCTTCGCCCACAGTGATCTCACGGCAGCAGCTTATCGAGCGTGATCGGCAAGTCACTGCCCGCGATAGGCGACAGCATCGGATTGGAAGACCGCCAGATCCTGGTCGTCCAGCGGAGTGATCCGCGGGGCATTCTCGTGCGTGAGCACGGCAATGACACCGGGCAACGCCCGTGCGGCGCTCGTTTCAATCGAGCTGATGCGGCCCCTGGCGATCGTGCTCTGCACCGGAACGACATAGGTCACGCCGGCGACCGGGTACTCGTAGGAGTACTTCGCCGCGCCGGTGACCTTCTGCACCCCGTCGAGACGGTTGAGAGGCGCACCGGTGGCGCGTCGGGTAGATTGCATCGTCATGGTTGCACTTCCTCCTCTGTCAGGTCAAGCAGCGTTCGCACCAGGACGCTCCTGGCAAGCGGGACCTTGAAGGCGTTGCCTGGCAGAGGCTGCGCATCGGCCAACTCCGCCTCCGCCGCTCGCCCAAACACCTCCCCGGTGGCTGGTGCGCCGCGCAGCAC
>DASTKE010000152.1:0-17555 GCA_035716105.1 Ktedonobacteraceae bacterium
GGAGTGCAGCCACAACAGGCTTCCAGTGAGCGTTCGCTCGCTGAAAGCCTGTTGTGGCTGTACTCCTATCAAGGGTGTATTATGCCCTGCATGGCAAAGACGACTGCCAGGGCGGCGATGGCGTTGTTCAGGGCGTGCAAGATCATGCCCGGCCAGATCGAGCGCGTGCGCCAGCGCAAGAGGGCGAGGGCAAGGCCAATCACAAACAGGACGGCGAACGAGCCGACGTCGGCATGGGCCACACCAAAGACCAGCGCGCTGAAGAGGATGGCCCAGATCAGCGGCATGGCTCGTTTGAAGCCCATGAAGACGAAGCTGCGAAAGAACGTTTCCTCGCAAAATGGCGCGACGAAGACGGCGACGAGCAGGGTTGCATACGTCGTGAGCGGAGCCAGCTTGCTCTGTTTCAGCAGCACCTGGTCGTTCGTTTGCAGGTGCAGGTGTAATACGGTAATCACATACTGGTAGACATTGTCCACGGCCAGGATCGCCAGAATGAGCACAACTATCCAGGCCAATGTACGGCCTACCGGGAAGTCACGAAAGCCAAGCGCTTGAAAAGCCAGCCGCCACTTATTGGGCAAAGAGCGGTAGGATCGCATGGCAAAATAGAGCGGAGCGATGAGAAAAGCGCCCTCGATGAGCGCGGAGAAGATGAGCACAAAGACGGCATTCATAGCATCGACCTGGGGTGGGAGCGGTGTGGTTCTGACCGCGTTTCCATTCAGACTGGCAAGCCCTATTGCTAAAGCAATCCAGGGGACAAGTGTGAGCAAGATGCCGAGGAACGTTTGCTGGATCGTCCAGGGAACTTCATCTACCTTCTGTTCAACCAATGATGCCTCCGTTTTTCGCATTCTATTATAGCATTACGGACGGCTTCCTGTCAGTAGTTTAGCTCATATACCTCTCAGGATTATATGGTATACTTACCTGCAACAGTACATTCTGAATTATTCACTCAACTTCATACCTATCAGGAAGGATATTCTTTTGTCAGGCAAAGGCCAAATTGAAACAAATCCAGCAGAAAGCGCCAACTGGCGTAAGCATAAAAATGCCTGTCCTTTTTACCGGGAGCGCTGGTTTCCGGGTAACGACGTATACGCCGGCGAGCCGATGTATCAGGTGTTCTGCCTCAAGAATACGCCGCCGGTCACACTCGAAGAGCAGGATAAGTGCTTTCGCAGCAGAACCTGTTGCTGGCGTCTCGCTGAACAGGAAAAACAGGAAGCGTCAAAGAAATCCTCAAAGCACGAAGAAACTCCATTGCATTCAATGTAAAGCAGAGTCAACAAACAGTACCCGCCCCTGATGGCCTCCATGTTCGCGGCAATCCCTCTCTTGATGTTAATATGATGCAACCATCTGCGCGATTTGTTTGCACACCTTTTTCATCTCTATGCGCACGCGGCCAAGATTGCTGTGGGATTGGGTAGTGACGACGAGAATGAAGTCGCCTACCTCGGCCAGTTGCACCACGCCATTCTGCGTCTCAATGATGACGTGCCGCATCTCGCCGCTATTGATCTGCTGCGTGTAGTCGGTAATGGAGCCAAATGCGGCAGCCGACATGGCCCCGATGACCTCTTCGTCTTCGCTATGCAATGTTCCGGCGACGATCAGACCTTCCTTGCTGACAAGCACTGTGCCGATCACATTATCAAGATCAGCCAATCGTTGTAGGATCGTTTCCACGCTCTGGCTCCTTTACCTGTTGATTGTATTACCGGTTGCCCTGGCCTTTTTTCGTCATGGTCAGCGCTTTGTTGTACGCCTCCATGGCATGCAAGTACTCTCCCTGGCGCATGTAGGCATCGCCCAGAACGCGATAGCCGGGTGCGTATTTGGGCGCAAGCTTGAGCAGCGCACGCATATTGCTGATGACCTCGCCGAGCAACTCAGGAGCATTGCGGATAATCACCCGGTATTCCTGCATAGCTTCATCGTAATCGCCGGCCAGTTGGTAGTGATAGCCCTTGAGCAGGCGTTCTTTGTAGCTCAGATTGCCATCGCTTCCCTTGCCGCTTCCGTTTGTTCGGCCCCTGCTTGCAGAGGTCGCGTAGCTCTGGGAGGAGGTCGATTTCTGCGCCATTGGCTGCAACCGCACAATAGGGCGTCTCATGGTCATTTCCAGTTCGCTGTCCAGCGCGCTCTCACTGCTGATTTGCGGTGTACTGACGGCTGATGTCACAACTGATGACACTGACGCGGCCACCGGAGGCGTGTATCTGGTAACAGTCACGGGTTCATCCACGATACCTTTAAACTGCTCAGCCTGCAACTGAAGCTGCGCTTCAACGCGAGCGACAGGCACCGGAGCAGGCGCTGCGATAGGGCGGCTGGCCGGAATAGACGGCGTGTTGTACACCGGACCCGGTGTGGGCAGCCACAAGGGTTCCTCAACCGGTTCGCTGGCGGGAACTTCGGGCTGCGTTCCGTGAGCGACCGGCACCGGTGACACAGGTGGTGCTGGTACCGGTGGAGGCAAGGGTCGTGTCTGTGCTGATCTGACCGGCTGAGGCGGCTTCATGGGCAGCGCTTCCTGAACCGGGTTCGCTGGTTGCGCCTGAGGGGTACTCAGTTGTGAAAGAGCGGAAGACAGTGTCTCATCTTCAGCTATGGCTGACAGAGAGCCTGGCTCCAATGGGACGAAGCCCTGCGCGTACATCTCGCGCTCCATCATTTCCAGGGCTTCCAGCGTTGCATAGTGAGACTGCTCGGCCTCGCTTTCCGCAGCTTGCCGGGTCGAGGCGGCATGTGTCCAGGGATCGATGGACTCTCGCTCATGCTGCTCAGCCTGCATGGGGGTCTGAGCATCCGCTGTTTGAGCCTGCTGGGACTGCTGAGCCTGTTCCAGTTGTTCCAGCCAGGGATCGATGGGAACCTGCCAGTTCTCTTCTGAGGAAGCTGGAATGGTTTGATCTGCCCAGGGGTCAATCGGGGCTTGCCACTGAGGGTCTGCCTGGAATGACTGATCTAACTGGCTCATCCAGGATTCGGCTCCCGGCTCTTGCCAGAAATCGCTTTCGATAGTAGAAGTTGTTCCGGTCTGGGAAACCTCAGCTTCAGGTTCTTTTGCCGCTGTCGAGGTGGCTGGCTCACGCTGTTTTACGGGAGTTTGCTCCTCGATTACGGCAGCGCCGAGCGATTTAAGCCATTCCGGGCCAAAGGAAAGCTCTTCCTCGTCATCGAGGGGTGTTCCTGGCATCTGAAAGCCGTCTTTCCTTGATGAGTATGCACTAACTGGTGATGCCTCCAGTGGCGGGGTTGGGGGTATGGAGGCAGGCGGTACCGACTCCGGCAAGGGAGTTGGTGATACAGGGGTATTGTTTGCCCTGGCCTGTGATTGGTCCGCTGCACGCCGGTCCGACTTTGTAAGCATATCGAGCCACGCCGGTGGCGAGGTTTGCGCGTTTTCTTCGCGAGCTTCTGTTCTCCATGCATTGCCCGCTGCTTCCGTACTAATGTTGCTGATGCTGCTCCATGCCTCGTACGTTTCGGCCTCTGGTTCTGCCGACTCTTCAGCCTGCTTCCATGTTTGTGTACCGGCACTTCCTTCAGTCTGCGCATCATCAACAGGCGTAGGGGTACTTTGTTCGGCTACAGGAAGCGTTTCCTGTTCCGGTTCAGCGGTTACAGAGGTGGGCGGTTCACTGTGTTCGCTGTGCTCACTGATCGGTTGATCGATGGTACTCCAGGGATTGATATCCATGGCGCTGTTGCTGGACCAGGCAAAGGTGGGGATATCAGGCTCTGGTTCGCTCTGCTGCTGTGCGTTCATCAGCGTATCCAGGTTGCTCCAACTAACGAGCGAATCTGAGAAGGAGGAGGCGTTTTGAGACCCGTTGCCGTTGGTGTGGGTGGGACTGCTTCCCGCGTAAGTAGGAGCAGTCATCGCCGCGGCATGAGGCGCTGTTTGCTCAGGCAGGAGAATGGTACCTTTATGCAGCAGTGGCAGGAAGGGATCGTTTGGTTGGCTGGCGATCAAGTCGCTAAAGAGTTCCTGGGCCATCAGCAGTTCAGGGTCCATGACCGAGGCGCGCTGGAGCAGGTCCTGAGCCTGCTGCATATCTTTCATCGAGGTGACATGGGCGAGGAGCAGCAGGGCCTTCATACATCCTGGAACATCGTTCAAAATGGAGGTAGCCAGTTCCTCAACCTGTTCATAGAGGCCCTCGCGCCAGTAGGTTTCAAGCAGCCCGGCGCGGGCGTCGAGGCGATCAGGATTGGTTGAGAGGATGATTTCCCATTCTTGAATGGCCTGTGGCAGCAGATCACCACGCATATAGAGACGAGCCAGCCCCGCTCGCGAGAACATGAAGCCCGGCTGTCCGGCCTTCGCGCTGAGTTTATTGAACTCCTGCCGCATCTGGCTATCGCCCCGGCTCAGTTCATATGCCTGTTGATAGCAGTCCAACGCGGTTTCGATATCTGCCAGGCGCTCACAGATGAGGGCGCGGTCGCAGTACACAACGACATTCTCCGGGTCGTTGATTAAAATCCAGTCGAAGGTTTGCTGGGCATCTTCCAGGTTGCCTTGCGCTAAATACACCTCACCGAGGAGGCGTTGTGCTTCCAGCGATTCTGGAAAGTGGCTGAGGATGCGCTGGCAGTTGGCCAGAGCGTTATCCAGCCGACCAGCGCTGATCGCGTCCTCTGTATGTCGCAAGTAGTCGCGAAGCGTTGTTGATGCCATAAGATGTATCTCCTCTTCCCGCTTTACAATCCTCTGAGCAGCTTTCCGAAATGCTCTGCCCGGCGTGGGTCATCCGGCCCGATGATGGCAAGCCGGCGCCACTCAGGAGCAAAGCAGATGCGCGCGACGCGCTGAATGTCTGCCGGTGTGACAGCATTGATATGTGTAATGACCTCGTCAATATCCATAACGGAATTGCGCAAGCTTTCCTGGCCTGCTAACCATGACGCAACTTGTTGTGTGCCTTCCAGACCTAACAGCACTCCCCCTCGAATATAGGCTTTGATGCGTTCAAGCTCATCTGTTGGAACAGGCGTGGTGCTGAGCTGTGTAAGCTCCCTCAGAATAGCTCGCACGGTTGCCTCCGTCTGTGAAGGATCGACACCGGCGCTCACAACCAGGTTCCCTGTCTCATAATAGGTGTTGAGGTAGCTGCCGATATCGTAGGCCAGACCCTGCTCTTCGCGGATAGACTGGAACAGTCGGGAACTCATCCCATCGCCAAGAATACCATTGATAAGCTGAAGGGGATAGTAATTGGCGGAGTCATGCGACACTCCCAACGTTGCCAGGCAGATGTTGGTTTGTTCCGTCTCTTTTTGAATCATCGCCACAGGAGGGGCATTCCGAGGCGGCAAACTTTCCTGCCATTTGGAATGCTCCCGTGCTTCCCAATCGCCAAAAAGCTCTTCCACCATTTGGATAACTGCGGCATGTTCGATATTGCCTGCTATGCTGAGCACCAGGGAGTTAGGCAGATAGGATTCGCGCATGTAATTGAGCATCTGCTCGCGCTTGATCTGTGCGACTGTCTCCACAAAGCCGGCGTCGTCGCGTCCCAGCGGGAGGTTGGGCCACATGACCTGGTCTATCAGCAGACTGGCCCATTCCTGCGGGTCGTCGCGGGTGGCGCTCAATTCTTCGATAATGACTCCGCGTTCCTTCTCGATCTCTTCCAGCTCGAAAAGTGGATAGCGAACCATATCGGCCAGGACGCGCAGAACAACCGAAAGCTGCTCTGCTGGAACGCGAGCGGTATAGCAGGTAAGCTCCTTACCTGTGCTGCCATTGAAGGAGCCGCCAACGCCCTCGATGGCCTCGGAAATGAGCCTGGCACCCGGATAATGCTGCGTCCCCTTGAAAAGCATATGTTCGATAAAATGTGAGGTGCCTGCGATGGCGTCCGGCTCGTAGCGCGAACCAACCGTGAAAAAGAAAGCAATGCTGGCCGAACGCATTCCAGGCATCTGAGTAGTGAATAGACGCAAACCATTGCGTAATAGTGTTCGCTGATAATTCATTCCAAATGTTGATATGGAGCTTCATGTCCTGTCATTTTGTATGGCAGATAAGCTTCCAACTCCTTATGTATATACAGAAAGCACACGTGTTACAGTGTCTATTGTACGTGAGAGATAGGTTGTTCCCGCGTATTATAGACGGTTTCAGCGTGTGCGGCAACAGACAAGAAGATATTTGAGCAAGAAATAGCCCATTTGGGTACACAATCGCAAGTTTAGTTTGCCTGTCCATTGTCTGCTACTATAGACCGCTATGGAAGAGTTGTTTGTAGCCTATCCAATACTTGTTGGATGGCTGTAGGAGCCGATTGATCGTGCCCATCACCGATTTATCGGCCATTCGGCGAGGCCGATAAATCGGCGATGGGCACGATAAATCGGCCCCTACGTTTGTTTGAGTATTAAAGGCCGAGATCATTTGCGAGGTTGCCCAGGTCGCCGAGCATACCATCGTCGCGATGGTGATGGCCTTCGTAGCCGCCTCCGCCGCCCATGAGGTCACGTTCGACGCCGTGCAGCAGCATTTCTCCGCCAATGACTGCCGCGGCACCGCCCAGCGCACCCATCATCATATTGCCGCCCTGTCCTTGACCCTGTCCGCCGAACAGGCCGCCAAGCATTCCACCTTGTTGGTTCTGGTTTGGCATGTTAGCAGGAGTGGGAACGATACCGGCGAGGCTGGTACGGCAGCTTGGGCAGTTTGTTGAGCCAACCGGCGACATTGACATGCAGATGGGACAGCGCAAGACCATTGGTTGCTGGCCCATCATCGGGTCCTGTGGATATTGAGGTTGCCCATAGGGTTGCTGCTGGTAGGGCTGTTGTGGATATTGAGGTTGCCCATACGGCTGCTGTTGTAGGTATTGAGGTTGCCCATATGGCTGCTGGTAGGGCTGTTGTGGATACTGTGGCTGGCCGTAGGGAGCCTGCTGCTGGTACTGCGAATAGGGCTGTTGCTGTTGATACTGCGGATATTGCCCTGATTGCATATATGGCTGCGGCGCAGGTGTTCCCGTGGCTGCAGCGGTGCCGATGGGAGAGCCACAGGACGCGCAGAATTTGACGCCGGGAGCATTCTGATGACCGCAGTTCGTGCAGAAGCTTGTCGAGGGAGCGGCGGCAGGCGCTGGCGTGGCTGAAGTCTGTATGGGTTGTCCGCAGTTGCTACAGAAGGCGTGCTCGATGGGTACCTCCGTGTGGCAGGCGGGACAGGTGTGTGTCAATGGTTGTGAAGGCGCGGTAGCTCCCGTCACATGCGGACTCAGCGAGGAGCCGCAATGCATACAGAAAGCTGCTCCTGGCTTGACCTCCTCGTTGCAGCGAGGACAAACATTTGGGGTTGCTGCCACCACGGATGGCGTGGATAATAAGGTCGCGGCGGCTGGGGGAGTCGCTGCCAGCTGTACGGGTGTCCCGCAATGCTGGCAGAATTTCTTCCCGGTCACATCAGCGCCACAAGATGCACAGGTTGCCATAGATGGCCCCTCCTCCTGTAACTGTCAGTTTCTATGATCCTGAAACTCTTGCTTGCAGTGTACCATAGTTGGCAAATTTCGTCGAGAGAAATGCTTCACATATTGGGAAAAGAGCGCAACAAAAAACCACTGTGGCATTGCTACAGCAGTTTTTTGTTGCGCTCTTTTCCCAATCACACACATTCTCGCAAAGAAACGTTGCTGCTGATGCCGCGCAGTTTCATCAGGGCCACGACCTCAAGCTGGCGCACGCGCTCGCGGGAGATGCCGAGTTCTTTGCCGACTTCGAGCAGGGTGCGGCTGCGTCCATCGCCAATGCCGTAGCGCAGGGTGATGACAGCGCGTTCGCGTGGGGTCAGCAGGGCCAGGGCGCGATGCAGTTCTTCGCCGAGGAGATGTTGGGACGCGGTTTCAGCGGGAGCGGGTGTCGTACTGTCTTCTAAGGTATCGGCCAGGGAGTAGCGGGCCTCGTCATCGACGGGCGCGTCGAGGGAAACGGGCTGCTCAATGACGCCGAGCAGGTCAACCACCTCGTTGACATCGATGTTGCAAGCTTGCGCGATCTGCTCCGGGAGCGGGTCCAGTCCGTTTTCCTGCGAAAGTTGCGCGGCCACACGGCGCACTTTGCGCAGGCGAGTGGCGACATGCTCAGGCAGGTGGATCAGACGCGATTGCTCGCCTGCTGCACGGCTGACAGCCTGGCGAATCCACCAGGTGGCATAGGTGCCGAAGTGACAGCCGCGCTGGTAATCAAACTTTTCGGCGGCGCGCATCAAGCCCAGGTTGCCTTCCTGGATCAGGTCAATGAGGGGAACGCCCGTGCTGGTGTAGCGGCGGGCAATGGCGATAACCAGGCGCAAATTTGACTCGATCAGTTTGCGACGCGCCATCTCGTCTCCACGAGCGGCTCGCTGTGCCAGGTCGATTTCTTCCGCGTGGGTCAGCAGCCCAAGTCCACGAATGTCTCGCAGGTAGCTCTGAAAAGCATCTTCATTGCCTGTCGCCTGCCGTGTGCCGGGCGCATGGGCCTGCCGTGTACGGGCTGGCTGTTCCTCCAACGCATCATCTTCCAACTCGTCTGTATCAACGAGCAAGGCATCCCTTCCAACTACCTCATCCAGGGTAGACCCTAACGCAGTCAGTGGTTCAGTATTGCGCTCAGATGTATGCTTCCCCAGGCCGAGATCATAATCAGCATCAATAGTAGGAGGAAACAATGCCGTCGTGGCAGAATTCGTATACATGGGTCGCCGAACATCACTGACGGGATCAACTATCGCCATAATTCCACGCTCCCTTCGGGAAACTTACCGACAAAATCAGCTGCCGGACTCCGTATGGCCCCGTGGTCAGCACTCACAGGCCGAGCCGAGTAGCACGCTGGTGCTGTATGGATACTTATCCATTCTATGTTTCTTTGCTTCTATTGTAAAGAATGGATTAGACCATAACAATCGGGTAATTACCTTAGATCGAATCAGGTTCTAACCGTATCTTGATTGCGATAATTTGTATTGGACTCATAGACTGATACGATAGAAGGTAACATCTGGTTTCGCTATGACACCTTGCCGTAAAACGGGCTATTTCCCCTGCACACCCGCCCCGCTTAAAACGCGATACATCGCTTCTGTGACTCCGTCCGTCATTTGCCCTTCATAAATATATACGTAGGTAGCACGGAAATGGGCAGGAATATTTGCTATCTCTAAGACGTGTTTACAAGCAAGAATGATAGACCACTTCGGGCATGAGAGCCGGGTCGAAACAGATGCGCTATGTTTTATTGGGATTTTGCTCACTCTTGTCGAAAGGATCTTTGACCCCGTGTCCTTCATCATACAACAATTGCTCAGGGTCGCCCAGATGGTCTTCATAATCTGGACGTATCGTCCATTCTTTATCTTTGACGATATCCGCTGGCATTGTTAAAACGACGCGGTCGTTCTCGACAAGTCCCACAGCACTATAGGGGATATAGCGGTTGCTGGAAAAGAACAAACCTTTGTGTATTTCGAATGAATCGGGATAGACAGCTTCCACATGGCCTACGTCCTGGTCATCAGATGAATAGACGTGCATCCCTTTATGAATGTCGTCTCTGGTGTAGCTGCTCATCTTAACCTCTTCTCCAGGCAGTGTACGTGAACAGTTAACTGTACTGTATACATTCAGTGTCACGTCACGTCATATGAGAAAGTTTCATGCTGCTGGATCTGTGTCCTCAAGGCGTCGCCCCTACGAGTTCCCCTCAGAAGGATGGAAAGTCTCTTACTGCTGTGCTTGACAGCTCTCCTTGCATAAAGTATACTCTGAATAGAAGAGAAAAAGACGCTATACGAGTGGAGTAGAGGGCGACGACCCGCCAGAGAGTGGAGGTCACCGGGTGAGAGCCTCCTTCGTGTACAGCCCTTGAACGTGACTCGTTAGTCGAATGCTCGAAGGAACACCATATTCGTGTTCAGTAAAGTATTCCGGTTGCGCCCGTTACCGCGAAATAAGAGGATAATCGGCTCAGTACAGGTTGGGTGGGCTGATTGTCGAAACAAGGTGGTACCGCGAGCGCTGCCCTCGTCCTTGCGAGGTGGCAGCGTTTTTTAGTATGCAAAAAAGGAGTACCATCCCATGTTGCCCAACCGTTACGCCTTTCGCGAGGCGGAAGCCCGACTGGCCCGTCTCTGGTCCGAAGCCGATCTGTATGCCTTTGATGCTGACGGCTCAGGCCCAATTTTCACCATCGATACGCCGCCGCCGACCGTCTCCGGCGAACTGCACCTCGGCCAATGCTATTCTTACACACAGACGGATATCATCGCCCGCTACCGGCGCATGAGGGGTGAGCGCGTCTTCTACCCCATGGGCTTCGACGACAACGGCCTGCCCACCGAGCGTTTTGCCGAGAAGCGGATTGGTCGCAAGGCGACCGAGATGGAGCACGAAGCGTTCATTGCTGCCTGCCGGGAACTCACGCGGCAGACCGAAGACCACTTCGAGTCGCTCTGGCGTCGGCTTGGCCTCAGCGTCGACTGGCGCTACCGCTATTCGACGGTCTCTCCCCAGGCACAGAAGGTTTCTCAGTGGTCATTCATCCAGTTATACCAGGCGGGTCGGGCCTACGCGCAGCTTGCGCCGGCGCTCTGGTGTCCTGAGTGCCAGACGGCCATCGCCCAGGCCGAGGTCGACGACACGATGCTGCCGACGCTCTTTACTACGCTGGCGTTTCGCCTGCCTGATGGCGGCATGCTGCCTATCGCCACGACGCGCCCGGAACTGCTGCCCGCCTGCGTTGCCATCTTCGTCCATCCCGACGACGCACGCTATGCCCACCTGATCGGCTCAATGGCCAGTATTGAGAGCGCGGACTTCAGCGACAGACCGCTGATCGAAGTCCCCATCCTGGCGGACGAGCTGGCTGATCCTACGAAGGGCAGTGGGGCCGTCATGTGCTGCACCTTTGGCGACTCGACCGATGTTCGCTGGTGGCGTACGCATAACCTGCCCTTGCGCGCCGCTATCGGACGCGACGGGCGCATGACAACGCTCGTTGGCCCACTTGCTGGCTTGCCGACAGCAGAGGCGCGCCAGCGCATTCTGAGTCTGCTGGCCGAACACGGGCAAATCCTGGGCCAGGAGACGATAGAGCATACCGTTGGCACGCACGAACGCTGCGGCACTCCCGTCGAGTACCTGCACACGCGCCAGTGGTTTATCCGCGTTCTGGATCAGAAGCAGCGGCTGCTTGAAGCTGGGCGTGAGGTCGCCTGGCATCCTGACTACATGCTGACGCGCTACGAACGCTGGGTTGAGAACCTGCAATGGGACTGGTGTATCTCGCGCCAGCGCTACTTTGGCGTTCCCTTCCCGGCCTGGACGTGCAAAGCCTGCGGAAAACTGCAGCTTGCCAGCTTTGAGCAGTTGCCCATCGACCCGCAGCTCACCGCGCCTTTGAGTCCGTGTGAGTGCGGTTCTAGCGATTTCGAGCCGGAGACCGATGTCATGGACACCTGGGCCACCTCGTCCTGCTCGCCCATGATTATCGGGCGCTGGCCTGACGACCCGGCCTGGTTTGCGCAGCACTTCCCAGCCAGCCTGCGACCGCAGGGACACGAGATCATCCGCGCCTGGGCGTTCTATACCATCGTCAAGTCGCTCTACCATACGGGGAAGATACCCTGGCACGAAACGATGATCTCCGGTCACGCGCTTTCATCCGAACGGCGCAAAATCTCCAAGTCGAAGGGCAGTCAGGAGATTACGCCAGATGAGGTCATCGAGCGCGAGTCCGCCGATGCCCTGCGCTACTGGGCGGCGTCAGGCCGCACAGGTTCCGACATCGCCTTTAGCCCGGAGACTATCGCCAACGGCAGGCGGCTTGCCACCAAGCTCTGGAACGCCAGCCGCTTCACCGAGAGCCGCCTGCAGGGACTGGATGCCGCCATCGCCAGCGACACGCCGCCAGATGGCTTGCTGCCGACTGATCGCTGGCTGCTCTCGCGGCTGGCGCGCACGATAGCCATTGCCACCAGCGAACTGAACCGCTACGAATACGCGGCGGCTCGCGGCGAGATCGAGCGTTTCTTCTGGTCAGACCTCTGCGACAACTACCTGGAACTGGCAAAGAGTCGCCTCTATGGCGAGGCAGGGCCGGAACAACGCGCCGCGCAGTGGACGCTCTATCACACGCTGCTGACTGTTCTGAAGTTGCTGGCACCCTACCTACCCTACATCACGGAAGAAATCTACCAGGGTCTCTTCCGCCAGTGGGAAGGCGCGGCATCCATCCACATCTCTTCCTGGCCCTCGGAGCATCCCGAATGGCTCGACTCCGAAGCCGAGGAAACCGGCAAAGCGCTGCTGGAACTGCTGCACCAGGTTCGCCGCCACAAAGCCGAGCGCAATCTCTCAATTGGCGCTCCTCTGGAAGCGCTGCATATCAGTAGTCAGCAAAAGGCGTTGCTGGAAGCCGCCAGCACCGACATCAAAAGCGCTACCCGAGCGAAGGAGATTGTCTGGACAGCGCCCGGTGAATGAACGATAAGCATAGTGGTGGAAATGAACAGAGTCTGGGAATGTGAGAAGCAAAGGGCGTGAGCTTGCCTCCGCCCTTTGTTCCCTTCACCGACATTTACAGACCCTGCACCACTTTGCTGATATCCTCGTGCAACTTCTGCTACAATGATATCCTGAAGCAGAAGAAGGAGCACTTTGTGTCATACCCGGTAATATTTCTGGACGATAGCGGCGTCATGAACGACAACACGCTGCGCGGCTTCCAGTGGGAGCGCATGGTGGCCGAATTTTTCAAGCCAGTGCTTGGTGGTACGTTTGAGGCGTGGTCTGATTTTTGTGCCAGTGTGCAGATTATAGGGAGCGAGCCGCCAGCAGCAACAGAGTCGGAGCCAACTCGCTCTTCAGAGACCAGCTAGTCGAAGAGGGTGGGCGTTGTCACCAGTGGGCTGAGCTTGCGTGGGGAGCCATCATGGTGAAAGAGATAGGGATTGAGCACGCCATCTTCGTCTCTGGGTGTCAGTCCTGCCTCCTGAATGAATCGGGAGGCAACGGCGTCGCCGCCGCGATAGCGCAGGATGGACGAGAGAAACAGCAGGCGCTGGGCGCGGGTGAAGGCAACATAGGCCAGCCTCCGCTCCTCGGCCATGCCAGCCGGGATAATCGGTCCGTCGCCCTCCGCCAGCGTGTAGGAGCGGCGGTGGGGGAAGATGCCTTCGGTCAGACCCATCACGAAGACAACCGGACTTTCCAGCCCCTTTGACTTGTGGACGGTCATCAGACTTACGCAGTCGCGTTTGTTCTTGCTGGTGTCCTCGGCCTGCTCCTTCAACTGCGCCATGCCACTGAGGAACTGGCGAAGAGTGTGGTAGCGCGAGGCGATCTGCGATAGTTCTTCCAGTTCGTCAATGCGCCCTTCCAGCTTTGTCTCATCGCGATGAGTGGGCGTCTCCTGCTCGCCATCCTGGTTCTCCTGGTGCTTGCCGTCACAGTGACGCAAGTGTGTGTCATAGGCAAGCTGGCGCACCAGCCGGATCGCCTCTGCCGGGTGGTTATGGCACTCCTTCTGGATGCGTTGGATCAGGCCGACAAAATCCTTGATGCCGAGCTGGTATTCCGCCGCGACAACATAAGAATGTTCCGCGCAAAATTGCAGTGGTGGGCGACCACCGGCATGAGCGCTGACCGTACCAAAGAACGTTGGCGTGAAGCGATGGGAGGTCTTGCCCGTGCGTGCGAAATACTCGCGTGAAGGAATGTTCGCTACGGTTCTGAAGGCCACGTTTTGTTCGCCACAGTGAATGGGCGTGAACACATCTTCCCATTTGCGCGGCTGAGGACCACTGCGCGCCGCCAGATATTCCTGGTGGATGCGCTCGCCATCGACCAACGCGAGGTAGGCCAGCATGTCGCGGGTGGTTTTGCGCTTGAAAAAGGACGAGCCACCCACCGTGCGATAGGGAACATGCTGGCGGGCAAGGGCGATTTCCAGCGAAGCCAGGTGGTGATTCGTGCGCGAAAGCACAAAGATGTCGCGATACGACAGCGACTCGCCATGCTCGCGCCAGCCCCGCTCAAGCGCCGCGATTTGATTGGCGATGCCGTTGGCTTCCGCCTCCTGATCTTCATAGGCTGTGACCTGCACAGGCTCGCCATCGGGCCGCGTGGCGCGTAACTGCTTCTCGAAGCCGGGTGTGATCTCGTTATGGCTAATCAGGCGATTGGCCGCCTCAAGAACCTGCGGTGTCGAGCGGTAATTGTGCTCGATGCGATAGATGGTGCCTTTCGGATACATAGTGCGGAAGGAGAGGATCGACGCTTCCGGGCTGGCCCCGCGAAACTGGTAGATGGCCTGGTCGGGATCACCAACCACCACCACATTGTGATGCGGCGCGGCAAGGTGCTGGATAAGCTGGTACTGCGAAGGGTTCGTATCCTGCGTCTCATCCACCTGCAAGTAGAGATAGCGTCCCTGCCAGCTTTTGCGAAACTTCGGGCTGCTTTCCAGCAGCAAAAGCGGCACATAGATCAGATCGGAGAGATCGTAGAGCTTCTCTTTCTGCTTCGTCTGCTCATAGCGCACAAAAAATTCCTGGTAGCGTTCGGCCAGTTCGGCATCGATGAGTAGTTCGGAGCGAAAAAACGGAGTTGATTGCTCTGGCCGCACCAGGTCTTCCTTCGCCCGGTCAACGGCCCGCAGCGCGTCCAGGATATCGACCTCCCAGTTCATGCCGCGAGAGCGGTCGCTGCGCCAGGGACGCAGGATATCTTCCGCCAGCCATTGGCGCGGCTCGCCACTGATCAGTCGCTGGTTCAGTTCCTGCGGCTTCCATTCGAGCTTCTCGCGTAGCATCTGGTGTCCTAACCCATGAAAGGTCACGACGCGCAATCCCTTCACATCCTTTGCCGCGATGCCGCGTCCCTTGAGCGCTCGCAATGCGCGTTTCTCCATCTCATCGGCAGCGGCGCGAGTGAAGGTGACGCAGAGAATGTTTTCCGGCGCGATGCGCTCATCAGCAACCATACGTACCAGCCGCTGCACCAGAATAGACGTTTTGCCGGTTCCCGCGGCAGCGATAAAGGCGGCAGGCCCGTTCGTATGGGCGATAGCGGCGGCTTGTTGTGGATTGGCGGCAAATTGATGTGAATCAACTTTACTGGTTTTCGAGGTTTTTGTGGCCTTAGAGGTTTTATTGGCAGGAGCATTCTTCGCTCCAGAACTGGCGTTTTCCAGGAACATCCTACGATTCTCTTCCTAGCTTTTTGAAATAGCGTTCAACACGGATCCCTACTATAGCACGCCCCACCACGCCCTGGCAACAGGAGTAGGACTTGACAAAAGATGTGGTTGTAGTTTATAGATACTTCTATATACATGAGATTTGGGGAGGAGTTTGCTATGGTAGTTGAAATTCTCGCCACTGAAGCATTTGATCTGGCATGGCAGCAGCTATCGGAGTCGATGCGGAAGATTGTCCATGGAAAGATACACCTGCTTGCAGAGAATCCCGCTCATCCATCACTCAATGTTCATAGATTGGACGGAGTGAAAGACACTGATATTCGGGATTGCTACATCACGATGAGTATGCGTTTATTGTATGAGATGAAGGATGGGGTGCTGCGCCTGTGGGATCTGGGAAGTCATGCTGTAGTCGATCATGTGCGTCGGCGTTCGTTCGCCGCTCACACCCGCTTCAGCCGTGTTGAGATGCCTCAAGCGGTGTCACCACTTTCTGAGGAAATACCTCCTGCAAAGAAAGACAAGCCAGCCTATTTCTCGCCAAAAATACAGCGAGCAGAAGCAACCTCCTTGCAGCAAGGCTCACCGAATCGTTTTGCCTATTTCCAGAATGCCCACCTGCGGGTGCTGGGTGTGCCAGCGCAACTGGTACAACGGCTCAAAAGTGCCTCCTCGCTCGAAAAAGCCCTTGCCCTGTCAGGGTTGCCGGAACGCACACGGCTCTGGTTAGAGGAGCTGAGTACGGCACCCGAACTTGAGGAAGTGCTTTTTGACTCCTCGCGCCTGCTGTTCCGCACCACGCTTAATCGCTTCGAGGGCTATTGCGAGGGCAAGATCAAGCGCCTGATGCTCAATTTACAGCGCCCTGAACAGCAGCAATACGTGGACATAGAGCGAGCGCCCTTGATCCTGCTCAAAGGCGCAGCTGGTTCCGGCAAAACGACGGTTGGCATTTATCGCGCCATTCGGCTGGCTGAGCAAGGGCGGCGCGTGCTGGTGCTGACCTATAACCGCACGCTCTCGTCCGTTACGAAGTCCTTGATAGAGGAGCTGATTGGCCCTCTGCCCAAAAATCTGGAGGTCATCACACTCTACCAGTTCCTGGCGCGTATGCTTCATGGCCGTTCAATTCCTTTCAAGATAGACGACGAGGAATGCTCCCGCGCTCTCAACGAGGCTTTGACGGAGGTGCGTAGAAAGGTGAGCGCGCCCGTCTTGCAGCGTGATAAAGAGTTCTTCGCGGAGGAAATCCGGCGCGTTATCAAGGGGTTAGAGATCAAGAGCGTAGAGGAATACAGGCAGACCGAGCGCTTCGGACGCAAGACCGCCCTGAGCGCGAAACAGCGGGAGGTCGTGTGGAAGGTCTACGAAGCCTATCAGCGCCGCCTCAATGCTGCTGGCTGTCACGATTGGCAGGATGTGTCGCTCAAGGCCATCCAGACCTTGCGGCAGCGCCCACCATTAACTCCGTATGACGATATCATCGTCGATGAGGCGCAGGATTTATTGCCGGTCGACCTGCGAGCGATACAACTGTTTGTGGCTCCAACCTCTACCAGTGTTCCTGCCAGGAGCAGCATTATGATTCTGGCAGATGCCGCCCAGACCCTCTACTCTCGCGGCTTTTCATGGAAGCAGGCCGGTATTCAAGCGAGAGGACGTACAGCGATTTTGCGCAAGAATTACCGTAATACGCGCCAGATTGCTGAAGCCGCTGCTCACCTGCTGGAGCACAATGTCTTGATGCGAGCCTCGAACGAGTATGTTGACCCGGAATGGACACAGCGCCAGGGAACATTTCCTATAGTCATAAAGGCGCTGAATCCCTATCACCAGATAGAGTTGGTGCGAAATCATATACTTGATCTTGTCAGTGATCAGACCTTTCGCCTTTCCGATTTTGCCGTGCTTTGCCCGACCATACATTTATGCGAGCAGTGCAGGCAGGAATTAGAGCGTGCGGGATTGCGCACTGTGTATCATAAAGATAGTGACTTTGACTTGCTGGAAGAGCGCATCAAGATTTTGACGATTCATTCGGCGAAGGGTCTGGAATTTCCCGTGGTTTTTCTAGTCGGAGTGATATCGGGCATTCTGCCTTCCACGCGGGGACTGCAACACACGGAGAAGGAGGAGGCGGACCTGTTTATCGAGCAGCAGCGCACGCTCTGCTATGTCGGCATGACTCGCGCCGCCGAGGCGCTGTACCTGCTGACCGTCAAAGGCTCTGAGTCGCGCTTTATCGGTGATTTAGGCGACAAGGTAGTTCAGTGGCAATAAGATGGAATTAGGAAAGCTGCGCAAGCGTTACATTCCTGAAAATGGGCAAC
>DASTKE010000153.1:0-2624 GCA_035716105.1 Ktedonobacteraceae bacterium
GTATTCTGACAGGATGTCGCGCAGGGGCGAGAAGTCGGTGCGGGCATGGTTCTGGCTGATGTTGAAGATCAGTTGCTCGGCCTTGTCCAGAGCTACATCGGCGTCGCCCTCTTCGTAGGCGATGGCGGCGATCTGCCCGGCAGCGTGAATGAGGCGGCGCAGGATCGAGGTGCGCTCGACGATGTGGCCGTAATACTCGACGTTGCCACTGGTGGGAACCTGATTGATTAAGGACGTGATGTAGCTGGCACCGCCAACATCTTCGAGCTTGTTGAGTCGCTCTAATTCGTCGCAGATAGTGATGAAGTCCGCCGGTTCATGCTGCTCGTACAGCCGGAGAATGACCTCGTAGATGGTGCGGTGGGCGTCACGATAGAAATCCTCCGGGAACAGAAAATCTGCTACCTGGACGATTGCTTCCGGGTCGATAATGATACTGCCCAGTACTCCACACTCTGCCTCGATGTTTTGTGGTAACAATTTTTCCACAGGTCGTCTCCCACGCTGTCTGGCAAAATACTTGAGTCAGTCAGAAATGCGCCATCACCCTACCTCGACCTGCACCTCGATGAAACAAAACATGGTACACCACTCTGCGATGCGATAGCTACACAGCATACACCACCCGCTTGATCCCTCTTACAAGCGGATTATAGCACATTGGTTCGAGTTTTTGGACACAAGGAGTCCCGGATGTACACGTCTGGTTTGCTTCTGCTCTGCTCTAACTTGATCTAACTTGCTTGCTGTGAATACTCCCAAAAATGATTGCCTCACTAGTGTAGCTAATCTCTTACAGAAAATCAATTGAGGGCTACTGATGTGCTATGTGGATATGTGGATATCTCCCGTTTTTTCCAACCCATCCACACGCATAAGTGGAGGGGCTGCATGACATAATGTGAACTTTTCCCCCACTTATCCACCAAATTTGGGAGTTATCCCCAGTTTTCCACGAACTTATCCACACAGATATCCACAAGAAATTCGTCGATTTTGCCGCTCTGATCTTCAGGGCATATCGCAAGAAAGTCCTATTGCACGAAGATCCAAAAGACAATGGGGCTTGACCGGAGATGAGGGGAAAGGTATTATAGTCCGAGAAAAGAACCGGGTGGTTGTGCTTATTCTTTAAGAAGGAGTTATTGCGAGCTTCCATGCCAAAAACGACGAAACGTGCAGCTACGAAACGCGCTGCCAAAATTGCGAAAGCTCACGCTACTGAGCTGCCAAAGTTAGATGTCAAGGAGGAGGCGAAACGGCGCAGCGCCGGGTACAGGTCGCCAACCCGTGGCATTGCCCGCTATCCCTGGGCCACGTTCTTCGTGGTGCTGTTGATTATTGGCGCGGCTGTCGGTTCCCTCTACCTGTATCACCTGGGGCCATTCACGCTGCCGCCCAAACCCAAAGCTAAGACGACAACAACGGCTGCCGCGTCTCCTTGCCTGAAGATCGTCAGCCAGTTGACCGATACTGCTGCCGCTCCCACAGCCGCGCAGTTCAAGCAGATTCAACACACTTACAAACAGGCTCCCGCTATGACCATTGATAGCAAAAAGGTCTACTGCGCGGGTATCAACACCAATCGCGGCCTGATCGTACTGGAACTTGATCCACAGCTTGCGCCGAATACCGTCAATAATTTTGTCTTCCTCGCCCAGCATCATTTCTATGATGGCATGGTCTTCCACCGCGTGGTGCCGAACTTCGTCATTCAGACGGGCGATCCGACCGCGACCGGTTCAGGTGGCCCCGGCTACAAGTTCAATGATGAGCCAGTGAAGGGCAGCTATACCACAGGCTGTGTGGCGATGGCGAACTCAGGCGCGAATACGAATGGTAGTCAGTTCTTCATCTGCACCGGCAACGACAGCTCGTTGACAAAGTCGTATAATCTGTTTGGGCATGTTGTGCAGGGAATTGATGTGGCACAGAAGATTCAAGGCCCCGGCGACAGTGCGTCCTCGAAGAATATCAAACCGGATGTCGTCCAGCACGTGATTGTGGTGGCGGCACCCTAACAGAAAGGATTGTTTCATGCCGGCAAAACGATATAGCGCGCCCCCGGCGATGCAGATCGATAGCAACAGGAAGTATCACGCCGTGATCAAAACCAACAAGGGGAACATCAACCTGGAACTAAACCCCTCAGAGGCTCCTCAGACGGTCAACAACTTTGTCACGCTGGCCAAAGATGGCTTCTATGATAACGTCACCTTCCACCGCGTAGTGCCGCGCTTCGTGATCCAGGGCGGCGATCCCACTGGAACTGGCTCCGGCGGTCCAGGCTACAAGTTCAAAGACGAGCCGGTGCGCCGCTCCTACAAAGCGGGGACGCTGGCGATGGCGAATGCTGGCCCGAACACCAACGGCAGCCAGTTCTTCATCTGCCTGGAAGACCAGCCCAATCTGCCGCCCAACTACACCATCTTCGGTGATGTCACCTCCGGTATGGACGTTGTGCGCAACATCCGCCAGGGCGACGTAATCGAGTCCATCACCGTCGACTGACGAGCCAGAATTGAAGAGGGACAAACAATGGGCTGCGCAACAAGCGCGGCCCATTGTTTGTCCCTCTTCTGTTATGCTGTATGTCATTCATGTGGGAACGATATACGAAACAG
>DASTKE010000154.1:0-27603 GCA_035716105.1 Ktedonobacteraceae bacterium
ACAGGACAATACCACATACCTCTTGTGTTTGCAAGCATACATACAACCGCACACCTACTACGATACCCGCAACGAGAGCATTCTGTCAAGTTAAGTAATTCAGGGATTAGCATATCGTTTGTGAAGGATAGGTTTTGAAGAGCAGCCTGCAAGGCTGCTCTTCAAAACCTATCCTTCACAAACGATATGCTAATCCCTGAATTACTTAACTTGACAGAATGCTCTCGTTGCGGGTATCGTAGTAGGTGTGCGGTTGCATGTATGCTTGCAAACACAAGAGGTATGTGGTATTGTCCTGTTCCTGATAAAGAGGTGAATTTCGTGTCCAACCTGTTACAGTTTCTTGCTAACGAAGATAAATTGACGGACGAGCTTTTCGCGTTCGTCACCGACCCTAGCGCCGATAACCGCAACGAACGCGCTATTATCAGCGTCCTGCACGAGGTCCTGCCCCAGATGGTTTCGGTCGCCGAATGCATGATCCTGGATGGGGTCGAGGAGCGGCACTATGTCGCTGATTATGTCCATGCTGCCCTCAATGGCGCGAGCTTCGATTAGGCGTCTCCAGCTTTCCTGAACCAGCGTGATACAACCCGTTGCAGGATACGTATCATATATATGTGTGCCTGTAATAGTGCATTGGTACTGGTGAATCTGTTTCGCTGGTGGGAGGAGCGGGCAGTATATGACCATGACATTTAAACGACGCCTGTACCGGCTCAGTCTGGTGAGCGCCACTTTATTGCTGCTTGGAGCGCTGGCATATGCTTTGGCGGATGTGGGCATTTATTCGCTGCAACTCTTCTGGTTCTGCTATCTGTTCACGTTTGCTGGCATCGTTTCTTGCATGAAGACGATGGAGACGTGGAGTTCCTGGCTAGAGGATACCAGCGAAGACTCTGACGAGACGACCCTGCGGAGCAACATTTATCCCCTCGCTTTCAACCTGGAAGCGTTTGCTATTCTCCTGGTAGCCGCGTTTCTCTTTGTCTGGACGGTAGGAAGATCGCCAACGTCCCAGGAAGGACTGATCTTTATCTGGTGTATTATCGTCGCCATTGGTTGCGCATTGACCGGGCGTCTCGCCGCAGGCCTCGAATGAGGCTTTATTTCTGGCCGACTAGTGTTTACAAAGAGGTGTAGAACAGCCTGCAAGGCTGTTCTGCACCTCTTTGTAAACACTAGTCGGCCAGATATTACCCGTGATGCCATTGGACGGTAAAGGTGCTGCCTGCCTGATCGAGCGATGATGCTGTCGCTTTTGCAATGCCTGTATCTGTCTGCATCTGGTAGAGAATGTCCTGCGGGCCGCTCGCGATGGGTTTGTTCTGGTTGAGCAGGCAGGAGATGCTCTCCGTGCCAAAGTCGGTCAACTGCGCGAGATGGCCCGTGTTGCTGGCGGGATTATCAACGATGGTTGGCGCTTCGACGATGCATTCTGCCACACTGGTATCAAAAGCGTTTCCCGCGTGGGTGGTTGAGAAATGATCGCCTTCCCTGGGCGCGTCTATACTGAGAGAGAAGGTACTGTGCTGAAAGGATACCGCAGCCGTCACGCTGTCACCCGGCTGAAGAGGCAAGTCAAGCGGCACGGCAGGGTCTGGAAATGTCTCCCACCAGAGATAGTACTGCGGGTCTCCCGCCTGGCAATCGCTATCCGATCCCAGTTGTGCCAGCAAGCTTTTGTCGGTGGCATCGCTGGTCATGCCCACCCAGGTGGCTGAAAGCGAGGTTTCTCCGGCGGAACAGTGCGCCTGTGGCACCGTCCACTGTCCCGTGACTTTCTGAAAGGCGACCGGCTGTCGCTGGTCAAGAGCCATAGCGGCGTATCCGGCGTAGTAGGTATTGGGCTGTGGCAGGATATAGCGAATGGTTCCACTGCGGGTGCCATCGGGATTCACGCCCGTTGCCAGCACACTTCCGTCTCCCGTGTTCCCATTGATCGTAAAGCCCAGCGTGAACGGCCCATTGTGAAGGTAGGTGCCGTGTAGTGTGAGGTCCCAGTGGCAAGTATAAAGATCATTCCCGCTGCTCACGGCGCGACAGATAGGTACTGGTGCCTGTCCTGCAATAGCTGCGGTGAACTCCACGTCTGTGATGCTGGCATGTTGCGCAAAGACGTAGGCGGATAACTGTAAGCCTGCTCCCTGCACCAGAAAGCCCTCTTCCGGCGAGTTCCACAATCCAGCCATTGTCTTAGCCGGAACGATGAGGACAGTAATATGGAAGGCACCAGTATTATTGGCAACGTTGGAGGCGTTCACTCCCAGGAACAGGTTCCCTGCTGTTGTCGGATTGAAGCCAACGTGCGCCCCCACCCCTCCAACCTGTCCGGCGATACCAACACTATAAATGACCGAATAACAGGGAAAATCAGGATATGGCAGGGCAGCAGCATTGCACGTGAGGGTGCCTGCCGGGCCTGATTGTTTCCCACCTGGCAGAATGCCAGCAGAGCCGGAGGCGAAAATTTCGATCTTTTCGCCCGGCAGCACGGGAATACCGGTATCGGCTCCACGTTTGCCAACCGAGAAATCACCGGCAATGTCTCTCAAGCGTTGTTGTGCGGAGAGCAGAAATGTGTAGATGAGTGGATGGGCTGGAGGCGTCCGACCGATAGCAGAAGCGGTGTCTGAAGGTAGCCCGGCGCAGCCTGATAACAGGATGAGCAAGGCGAGCGACAGGTAGAGCAATTTTCTGCGGCAGGGTCTGGCACGGTAGCTCGCCTCTCTTTGTGCTTCATGTATTCGCGCTTCATCGCTGTTAGGGGCCATTGGTTGAATCCATTCCAGTACTTCAGGGGTGTAACCAGACGTGCCTATCATATCGTATCTTACATATGCTCGCAAGCGTTTTGGCGGCGATTCGCTACATGTTCCTGCTATATGTTACACTACACGGAAGTTCCATGTGTTGATTGAATAATTGCCAGCAGGTCAAAGCAAACGGGGAGGAATTTTTTATGCATGAAGAACGTCCAGGAGAAGAGTTTCAGGATGAATATGGTATATCGGAAACAGTCCCTTCCGTCTCGGAGCCTTATTCGTCTGACTCTATGACCACAACGGATGAATACGGTATGCCGGAAACAGTCCCTTATGTTCCCTATGAAGCATCATCCCCGCAAACATCTGGATCAGGGGCAGCCGAGGTTGCAGGTGAGCAGGATACCTTTGTTTCTCCTGCCGGGCAAGAAGGGGCGGCAATGCCTGCGCCTGATATCTTCGCTCCTGGGCCTGTGCCAAAGAAAAGCCATCGTCGGCGCTGGATTGTCGCGGGCATTGTGGCTCTTCTCGTTGTGGTGCTTGGCTCTGTTGGCTCATTCTTCCTCGTAAACTATATCAATCGCCCCACTCCCAACAAGACGCTTGATGCTTTTTGCAATGCTTTGCAGCATGAAGATTATCGCACCGCCTATAGCGAGTTTTCGCCAGGGATGCAGAGTACCATTCCAGAGGCGGACTTCGCGGCCTTGCTCTCGCAGGATAAAGTCACGACCTGTACCCACGGGAATACCGATGACTCTAAAAACAGCGTAACCACCAATCTGAAGCTTGTTCACGTCTCCAAGGGCATCAACGCCGACGTGGTGACGCTGACGAAAGATAAGGACAACAACTGGAAAATCTCTGATATCGGTCGCCAACAGTAGCGCACACTCACACCCGCTCGCGACGTGTTGGAATAGATACCCCGGTATCACCTTCACGACAGCATTTTCACGGCTGCCTCGACCTGATTTCTATGATTGCTCGGTATCCTTAAACTCAGGAGAGAGAGCGAGACTTTTCAGGCCCTGGGATGATTGTTTGCTAGACTCTCTCGAAGTGTGCAGCCATGAATCTGATCATGTTTTCCGTCAAAACGAAGGGCATCCATAATTTTGCCCGGCGGCTCTGGACCGTGTTCGCCAGATTCGGCATTTCTGAGAGGCAGACGCGCAATGCCTTGCACTCCCTTGTCGATTCGGTTCGTGCCTACAATTCAGCACCGACATTTTTCATTCCCGCCGTCGTGCTGAACCGGCACCCTGCGTTGATCGCGGAGATCAAGGGTCTGGGCGCGGAAGTTGGGGTGCATGGATATGTCCACAACGACTATCGCACGCTGACTCCTGGTGAGCAGTATAAGCAGACCGAGAAAGCCATCTCTGTATTCCAGCAAACGAACATTCCGCACCAGGGGTTTCGCAATCCCTATCTTGGATGGACAGAGGACTCGCTGCGGGTGTTCGAGGCGCTGGGCTTTCTCTACGAGAGCAATGAGGCGGTCATCCATGACGTGATCAACCTCGATGCGCTCTCGCCTCTCATCAGAAGCGGCTATGAAAAATCGTTGAAGCTGTTCCAGGCCATTTCTCGCAGCACATACTCCCTGCGCCCGCATTTTGAAGGGAATCTCCTGCGCATTCCCACCAGCATTCCCGATGATGAGATGCTGTTTGATCGCTTGCGCATGGGCGCGAACGAAGTTGGGCGGGCCTGGAGCCGGGTCATGCAGGGCGTCTATGATCTGGGTGGGCTATATACTCTCAACCTGCACCCCGAACGCGGCATCCTCTGCAAACGCGCCCTGGACGGGTTGTTACGGTACGCGAGCGCTCGTCCACTTATAGTCTGGACAACCCGATTACAGGATGTCGCGCAGTGGTGGCAGGAACGCCGCCGGTTCAGGCTGGCTATCACGCCAGTTGCGCCCGGTCGCTGGCAGGTCGAATTGACCTGTACTCCTCGCGCAACGCTCCTGGCGCGCCATGTAACAGTAGAAGATCAGCCCACAAGCGCCTGGTTCGGCGTTGATAAGCGTGTGCATTGCGCCTCTCAGCACATGCTCGTATCGGCGGCGCAGTGTCCGTGTATCGCGCTTTCACCAGAAACGCCTCAATCGGTGGCCGATTTTCTGCACGAGCAGGGCTATCCCGTTGTCTATGATGCAGAGGAGGTGGCTTCCACCTATGCTCTGTATCTCGATATACCACAGGGGCTGGGGACAGTCCGCGAGGAGCAGTTGCAGCGCCGCAGCGAGCTGGTGGAGCGGATCGAACAACTGGAAGCGCCACTTCTCCATTTTGGCTGCTGGCCCGACGGACAGCGTGCCGCGCTGGCTATCAGCGGGGATATCGACTCGGTGACTGTGCAAGATTTCTTCCTGCGCATTCTCGAAGTCCATTGACAGGTCTGCAATGAAGAGGCCAGGAAAAAGCGCTTCTCTGGATATGTCCAGGGAAGCGCTTTTTCCTGGCCTCTTCGCTATTCCACCGCTATCTCTGCATCGCTCGCGACCTGGTAGCGCTCTTCCTCTTGTTCTCTCTTCCCAGAGAGCGTTTCCAGTAACTGCTGGTAGCGTTGCGCCATTGTTTCCCAGCGATACGGAATATAATCCTCGGAGGCGTTGGCGATCAGGGATGCACGCTTCTCCGGGCGCTGGTAGAGGTCGATAATGGCCCCGGCGAATGCTTCGTGCTCTAAGGGAGAACAGAGCATGATAGATTCTGGACGGAACAGCGAGCGGATGGCCGGCGTATCCGAGGCGATGATGGGACGGTGCATCCAGGCGAACTCGTAGGCTTTCGTGGGCAGCACCAGGTCCATGAAACCATCGCGGCGATACGGGATGATGCCAACATCGCCATGTACCACGAAATCAACGATCTCGTCGGAGCGGCATGGCTCCGTGAATATCACCGCGTCGCTTATGCCCAGTTCCGCGGCCAATTGTTTGAGTACGGGCAGATGCTCGCCTCTGCCTTTAATATCCAATCGCACGTTCGGTATGCTCTCGCGTACCAGGGCAATGGCGCGTATGGCGATATCGAGGCCGTTGCGTTCCGCCAGCGTACCATGATACATCACAATGAACGGGTGGGGTTCCTCGGATGACTCAAATGGGAGGGGATAGCGGCGCGAGGGCGGGAAGAGTTTGGGATCTGCGCTGTTGAGAATAATGGTCATCTTCTTAGCAGGGATACCGCGCTGCAACAGGACTTTTTCAAAAGGCCAGCCAACCGTTATCACGGAATCGGCAAACGCGGAGGAGAGGCGCTCCTGCCAGATCGCCAGCAGGGTCACGATATTCTTCTTCGCCCCACTCGACTTTGCCGCCATCAATTCCGGGCTGGTATCCTGTATCTCTAGAATGACTTTTGCCCCCAGCAGCTTTGGCACCAGAGCCGCGAAGACGAGAAAGTCCGGCATATTGTGGACGTGGATGACATCGTAACGTCGCTTGAGGTGCAGCCGGGTGATGGTCATCGCCGCCAGGAGGAGGAACCAGCACCAGCTCAGGATGGTCATGGGCAGTGAGCGGCCAAAGCCTCGATCCATTGGCAGGCGATAGACATGCACGCCGTTGCAGACTTCATGGCGCTTCTCGTCCGCCCGGCGCAAGCAAATCACATCGACGCTATTCCCGGCGGCGACCGCCGCGTCAGCGACGCGGCGTACCAGGGGATCAAAAGGGAACCAGTCAAAGGTAATTGTGCCAACTCGTATTGACGACATAACGATAACATCCTTTCGTATCATTTCAGGCACTGCGGCTTGTACGTACCCATTCACTTGTATGTTTTTTGCTTCTCCTGAGCACGAAGTATACCCAGAGTTTCCAGAGCATAAAGCCCGGAGCGTGCAGGAGCGCCCGGTACACGGCTTGAGGCGGCTGCAACAGGTACAGGGGAGTAGCGATGTACCCCAGCAATCCACCGATCAGCAGCAGGCTGAGCAGGAGTTCAATCGTTGCAAGAAGTGCGAACGGCGACCAGAGGAAGCCTATGAGCGCAGCCAGCAGCATGAGCAAGCAACCGCATACCAGCGAAGAAAGCGGCGGCGTCAGCAATTCGGCTGTCGCCTCGATACGTGCGGGATCGCGAAAGCGAATGCCCGCCCGCAGCAATCTCGCGGCGATGCGCCATGTTGATTGAGAACCGTCTCCGGTTGGTGATTCCCAGCGTACATCTTGCGTGCGCATCTGAGAAAATGTGGTCGGCATCTGCGAGCGTACCACCGCTTCAGGGACATAGCATACCCGCTCACCATGTTCTATCAGGATGAGGTAATACTGGTAGTCCTCTCCAATTGTGAATGCTTGCCAGGGATAGCGCTGGAGAAGATCGTGGCTCAAACACATGCCGTTGCCGGTGAGCGTAGAGGAGGCACCGAGGCCATTTCTACCGAGGGTGCGCACGTGGTTGACCAGCGAGAGGGCAATCCAGCGCAGGGCCGCGCTGGGAGATTCTGTAATATTGAGTACCGTGTTATTTGCCTGCAATGCCCGTGCGCCTTGCGAGAATGCTCTTGCCATCGCCTGTAAAAAGGTTGGTACTACCACTGAGTCGGCATCGAGCACAATGTAGGCATCGTGGATACGCCGGTCTTCAGCTAGCTTCTGTAAGAGCCAGTTCAGCGCGTAGCCCTTGCCACGCTTGCTGCTATCAAAGCGCTCGTAGACCTGTACGCCCCCCGTATCTCCCATCGCACGAGCCAGCGCGGCTGTGTCATCCGTGCAATTGTCGGCTACCACGTAGACCATGAAGTGTCCCTTTGGATATGCAAGCTCTTTCAGGCTGCTCAATAAGCTCGCCAGTATCATTGCCTCGTTGTGGGCCGGAATCAGTATGGCGAAGTTGGGCAACTGCGCTGGCGCAACATCTGTGTGAGTGTGCTTACTTCTCCTGCTTCTCGTGGTCAGAATTGCGGAGATGCTCAGGAGACACAAATACAGGATCGGGAGGGCTATGCTTATTTCCACAAACAGAAGTAGCCATCTGATGATCTGCGCTGCTAGCATATGTATGCTCCTGCTTTATTGATCGTTTCCATCGCCTGTAGGAGCCTCGTGCCGCACTCTTGCCAGCTGTATTCAGCTTCCACAAGCGCCCTACCGGCAGTTCCGTATGTTGCCCGCAACTGTGGATTGCGTAAAAACGCGACTACGGCCCCGGCAAATGCCTCCGGTTGATCTGCTACAGCCAGGTGTTTTCCTGCTGTCACCGCCAGTCCTTCGCATCCCACGCTGGTAGAGACGACCGCCTTTTGCATTGCCAGCGCCTCAAGTATCTTCAGGCGCGTGCCGCTGCCAATCTGCAAGGGGGCAATAGCGACCGCCGAGGTAGCGAGATAGGGACGCACATCGGCAACCTGACCGGTGACAGTGACCCCCGGCAATTCCGCCAGTTTCTGCACCTCTGGCTCCGGTTTTCTGCCGACAATCAGCCATGTCGCATCAGGCACCTGTGCTCGAATGAGCGGCCAACAATATTGTGCGAAAAAGTGTACCGCCTGAATGTTTGGGTAATAATTCATCGACCCGGTAAAAATAATCTGGCCGCCTGCTTCCGGTTCAGTGCCATCATTGCTGAACGCTTCGACATCAACGCCATTTGGTACAACTTCGATTTTTTTCTCCGGCAATATATCCTTGAGGAGAAGTTGTTCGCGCTCGCTCGTCACCAGCACCAGGTCGGCATTGCGGCAGCGTGCTCGTTCACCCGGCTTGAGCAAGCCAGCTTCCAGGCGGTTATACCACTTACGGAGCGCGCTTTGCTCGATTTCAGCGGTGCGCTCTAAAAGCTCGTATTCGATGTTATGCTGATCGATAATGACGCTTATATGCTCTGGCAGCCGGTAGCCTGCTGTCAGCGCGCTTTCAAACACGACGCCATCGTAGTGTGCAGCGTTGAACTGTGCATCAAGTGCATGTTGCACCTCTGGCAGGATAAACTGTGTGAGGGTATACGATCTGCCACGAGCCAGATTAAGTAATTGCCGCCGCCTTTTGGCGGTGAATAGCGGGTGAGGGAGCAACTGCACGGTTGGCGTGATCCCGGTTAGCAGGGCGATCTCTTCCTCCGTTGCTGGCTCGTCTTCGTGTACCAACGCTACTAACGCAACCTCGTGCTGGCGTGCGAGCGCTTTGAGCAGGTGGTAGTTACGCCCGCTTGCCCCCCACGAGGGCTGAGGCAGGCAGGCGGACACCATCAGAAGCTTCATCGGTAGTTTGCTCCTTTTCTTTCGTCATATTCTTATCCTTATCCAGCGCGGGCAGCTTCACAAGCACGCCGACCAGCAGTCCGAGATAAATGATATTGCGGTAGAAGAACAATTGATAATCGGCATAGGCGGCAATGACCTCCATGAACGTGATGGCCACGACAAAGATAGCCACCGATCTCAGGTAGGTGTCTCGAAGTTGGCGGGCAACCATACAGCCGCGTACAACAATGGAGCCAAAGACGAGCCAGAGGGCAAAATATCCCAGCGGCCCCAGGCGCATCCAGACCCAGTAGATGGTGTTGTGAGGAACGTACAGATAGTACGGGTCTAAGCTCAGAATATTTGGCAGCGGTATCGGCTGGAGGAATTCTTTGCCGAAGCCATAGCCGAGAAGAGGATTCTGCTTCAGTGTATACTTGAGATCATAGTTTTCGATGGTGCGGTAAAGGTTGGAGGCCGCGTCTCTCGGATCAGGACGAATAAGCGAGAGAACAGCGCGGGCAGGCTCGCTAAGACCGCCCGTGGAGTTGGCGAAGGCCAGAACATACGCGCCCCCGGCTAGCAGGAAGATAATCATGCCGGTAAGCAGCGGTTTGCGCGCATGTGGTTTGACGATGAAGGTGATGGCCCAGGCGACCAGTGCTCCTATCAGCAGGGCAATGTAATCGGTACGTCGCTGGTTGCCGACCAGGGCAATGCCTAAAAGTGGCAAGAGCAGCAGGATGGTAAAAAACTGAGGGCGGTGGTTGGCATGGAGAATAAAGATGATTGCCAGCAGCAGCACGGCCACGAAGAAGAACGATTCTTCGTGCGCCATGATTTCGTTGTGACCAAGCAGGCTGCCATGATATTGCACCAGATAGATATAGGTGCCTTGTAGCGCCTTGATCCCGGCACAAACGATGACAAACCAGAATAAGATGCGCACCTGCTTTTTACCGGTAATCAAGTTTACAGCTAGCAGGTAGGAGAGGAACAGGTACTCAAATGGGCGTACTTCCAGCACAACGATTTTCAGGTTTCCACCGGTAGCAAGGCCGTGCGCGGCACCCATGACGACGCATAGCAGGAAGAACAGCAGCGGCCAGAGCAGATTGCCGCCTTGCAGCAGCTTTTCCCTTTTCGCAAATCGATGGCAGATGACAACCAGAAAGGTGAAAAGCAGCAGGAAGCCAATGGGGCGCTCGATCAGGCCAGCAAGCTGCGGAGGCCAGTAGAAGATGTACAGGTAGTAGCTGACTTTTCCGTCGACCACCAGTGGGTCTTGTTCCACCAGCAGCGCGCATGCCGCTGCCGCGTAAAAGCCGACTACCGGCCAGCGAACGATGAGAACCAGCCCTACTAGAACCGCCGTACCTGCCAGCAGCGTGCTAAAACCCACATCCGAACCAAGTAGCACGAGCAAGGGTGCCAGGCACAGCGCTATTCCAGCAATAAAAATGAAGATGAGCCTGTTACTTTTCTTCTGCGCTATGAGTGGAGCGGAGACTGATGGCAGTTTGTCTGTAAAAGCCGTGGATTGCATAGCTATCCCTGTCTTGTCTAGAGAAAAGTAACGTAGACCACAACCGCCAGGATGCTGGCGATGAGCAGTGCGCGCACCAGTGAGTTATAGGTACGCGCAAACAGCCCGATGCCGAGAAAGATCAGCAGCAGCAGGGCAAGGACTTTCATGACGAATATCTCCTCCCAACTAGAGTAAGCGTCGCAGCCAGCGCGGCAGACTGCTTTCCACCTGATTGAGCAGCATACCCCTGACGGGCATATGTTTGAGCTGAGTACATGTTTCGGCGATCAGCGTTTCAGATGTGACTTTTGCTCGCACCACGATTACCAGTGCATCTACTAAACCTGCCATTAGCGAACCGTAAGCAGAGGTGATTACCGGCGGCAGATCGACGATCAACAATTCGTCTGCATGATGCAGGGTGTCCAGGAGATCTTTCTGGCGCAGGTGTTGTGCCAGTTTCACCGCGTCCTGCCTGCCCTGGCCCGCGGGGATGATCGTTAAGTTGTCGCTTACCTGATAGCGGATGTCACTTTCGCTGGCCTCTCCTCGCATCCATTCCGCCAGGCCCGGAGAAGCTGCAACGCCAAAGTACTCGTGCAGGTCTGGATGCTCCCAGTTGCATTCCAGCAGCGTGATGGGCATGCTGCTGTCGCTGGCAAGCGATTGGGCGGATATCGCGGACAGAAACGATTTTCCCTCTCCATTGACGGCACTGGTGAAGCCCAGACTGCGTGCCGTCGTCTGCTCGTGGAAAAAGATGGAGAGGCAGAGGTGGCGACAGCGCTCTTCGACCAGGTAGGCGTTCATCTGGTCATGTTTTGTGACTGACGGCGATGAAACGGCGACGGCATCCGCCTTCTTCCTCTTTGCCCGTTTCCTGATCGCTTTGGTCTCTTTTCCTACTGGTACCAGGTCAAGCGCCGGTGCTGAGTCTGGAAGCTCGATCAGCAGCGTCTCGGCTGTGTTCGCGGTATGTCCATTGGACGCATTATTCTGCTCCGGCTCCGGCGTATCGGGTATGGAAATGTTCTTATAGGCCGGAAATTTCTGCGTGAGTTCTTCCAATGTATCCTCTGGCATGTCTACCTCTAACTTTCCAGGTAAAACAGATCAACGTTTTTTCCACCTGCTGGCGGGTTGCCGTGTCCTGCTGTCGCATCAATCAGCAGCGGTATGGCGGCTTTTGCCAGGTGGGGGAGTTGCATAACAACAGGAAATGGTGATACCTTCTGAAGGTCGCGTGCGCTATATGCTGAGCGATCGCGACGAAGAACAATCACGACATACAATGCACATGCCAGAAGCCCTACACCCAGTCCAATGCCTCCCCCGAACAGGAGTTCTTTGAGACGCGATACCGGCTTTCGCGGCACAATAGGCGCGTCCAGCACTTTGAAAAGGCTTTCAGTGGCATTGCCCTGAGAGCTGATCTCCTGATTAATGGTGGCGATCTGATTTTGAATGGCCTGCAACGTCGTCTGTGCCTGTTGCGTTTGTGAGTGTAGCAAGGCGTATTGCGGGTCATTTGCCAGGTCCGCGGGTTTCTCCTGTGGATGCCGGGCAATATATTGTGCTTCAGCATTGGCTGCCGCAGTCGAATCTTGTTTCGCCTTTGTCAACTGTGTCTGGTAACTTTCAAGCAACAGTTCGCCTTCTACAACCGTAAAGCCCTGACTTTGCAATCCATAGTTTTGAATGACAGATTGGACAACCGATTGGGCTGCCTGCCCATCTTTATTCTGATACGTGACTACGAACAGGTTATACCCTTCCGCTGTTACCTTCACCTTTTGTGCTATCTCGGCGTACAGGGTATCGTTGCGATCCTGTGTATCGGCCTGTACCGCCGGATCAAGGGTGGATGGAAGGGAACTGCCATCGGCTACCGCCAGGGCGAAGGTGCGCGATTGCAGCAATTCGCTCAGGGCGGTTGCTTGCGTCTGTGCCGGCGTTGAGGTCAGGTCCGTCTCCGGCCCGGTTGCGCCAATAATCACATATCGACGCAAGGCCCACAAACTGGTCGTGACCTCATAGGTACGTGGTAATAGATATGCAACCGCCACACTGATGATTGGCAGCAGGATAACAAGCATCAGAAGTGAAAGAAGTCTCTGAAAGATGACTTCAAGAGTACGGGTCACGAGCGCCTACCTCCTCTTTGCGTAACAACAATCCTTTCTAAGGATACAGGTACTCGCATAAGAAGATGGTATTTATCGACGTTTAAATGGTGTCTTGAAGGACAGGGGCAGGTATACATTGTGCTACCTGATCGGTTTCATCCTGAGAGGTGCATTGCTTCATAACCCTATCCTCTTCCCTCCATATGCGAGGATGCATTTATCTACTTTTCCCGCTCGTCAGCACTCATTCTTTACCTGGACGAATATTCCCTTAGCACGTTGCTGTGTTACTATCGAAACGCAGAGGGAGAAAACGAGGCGTTGTACCCGCTCCGTTTCCTTGATTCTTTTGCGCTATCCATAACATATGAGGAGGACGTATTGAGGTGAAAGACAATGATGCCACTGTCGTGATTGGCGCGGGTCCCTATGGACTTGCCGTAGGAGCACACCTGAAGGCGAAGCGTGGAGACACGCTCATCTTTGGGAAACCAATGGAGTTCTGGAAGAAGATGCCGCCCAGAATGAATCTGAAATCGTCATGGAGTGCGCTGACTATCTCTGATCCTGCGGGCGCGTATAGCCTGAAACGCTTTAGTACGTTCTCCGGTATTGCGCAGCAAGAGCCTGTCCAACTGCAAACCTTTCTCAAGTATGGCGACTGGTTCCAGCAGGAGCTGCTGCCAGATATTGATCAAACCTATGTCCGGTCACTGTCTCGTGATGGGAACCGCTTTCAGCTCGATCTTGAGGATGGACGGAGCGTGAGAGCGAGCAGTGTGGTAGTGGCTACCGGCATCGCCTCGTTTGCCCACATTCCCCCGGCTCTCGCGCACCTTCCCGCGGAACTGGTATCGCATAGCCAGGAGCATAGTGATTTCTCGCGCTTCCAGAACAAGCGTGTGGTCGTCGTGGGCAGCGGGCAGAGCGCTTTGGAGGCCGCGGCTTTGTTGCACGAGGCGGGAGCTGCTGTCGAATTGATCGCTCGTGGGCCTGTGGTCTGGATTGATCGCCGGTTGCATCGCTATACCGGCCCGGCGAAGCGTCTCTTCTATCCGCCCAGTGATGTTGGCCCTCCTGGCATCAACTGGTTAGTCGCGTTTCCCTTGCTCTTCAAAAACTTCCCGGATAAAACGCGGGTGGCTCTGGATGAGCGTGCGGTGCGCCCGGCAGGAGCGCCGTGGCTGCGTCCAAGAGTCGAGGGGCACATCAATATTACCGCCAGTACGACGATCACCTCTGCGAAGGAGCAGGGACAGGGTGTGTTGCTCCAGTTGAGCGATGGGACAACACGAGAAGCAGACCATGTAGTCACCGGCACGGGCTATCGCCCGGACATCGACACCCTGAGCTTTATCGATCCAGCGTTACGCCAGCAGATACAGAGACATGATGGTTCTCCGCGCCTGAATGAATGGTTTGAGTCATCAGTACCGAATCTGTACTTTGTTGGTGCGCTCGCCGGCTATGTCTTTGGACCACTGTGTCGTTTCGTTGTCGGTTCAAAGGTGGCTTCACGCCAGATCGCACGGCACGCGGCATAGTTGCCAGCGAGGAGGAAAGACATGCCAGATCAGTCGGACCATCGGGACCATCAAGGTCAACCGGGGGCAATAGTGCTTGGCAGTGACTTTAAGGCATTAGGAGTTGTGCGTAGTTTAGGACGGAGGGGTATACCATGCGTTGTCATCGACAACCTGCCTCGCTCCGCCTGGTTCTCGCGCTATACCTCCCGGCGTTTCAAATGGGAAGGCTCACTCGATGATCCTGCCTTTTTGCCTTTCCTCCTCGATCTCGGCCAGCAATATCACCTGGAGCAGTGGGTGCTCTTTCCCATGCAGGACGAGGTGGTAGGATTCGTGGCCCGCCATACACAGCAGCTCACGAAGTTCTATCAGCTTGCCACACAGGATTGGGACATTGTGCAATGGGCGAATGACAAGCGCCAGACCTACTCCATGGCCGGAGAACTGGACGTTCCCTATCCGAAAACCTGGTATCCTGCCTCGGAAGACGAACTACAGGCGATGGACGTGGCCTTTCCCGCCATCATTAAACCCGCCATCTCCACCAATTTGCAGTATGCGATGCGTCTCAAAGCCCTTCCCGCACGCGATTCCGCTGAATTGCTTGCCCAGTATCGTCTCGCGGCTACCGTGATCAGCCCGCGGGAAATCATGGTGCAGGAAGTGATACCGGGAGATGGACGTACACAATATTCTGTCGCGACCTTTTGCGAAGCCGGACGCATTCTCATGGGCATGACGGCCCGCCGCACACGTCAATACCCGATAGATTACGGCCTGGGCAGTAGTTTTGTCGAGGCGATGGAGGTACCGGCGCTCTTTGAGCTTGCCGCGAAGCTGCTGCGGCACATGGGCGTCTCAGGTATGGTCGAGGTTGAATTCAAGCACGATCTGCGCGACGATGCATACAAGTTGCTCGATATTAACGTACGTCCCTGGGGCTGGCATACCTTATGCATCGCCTGCGGTTTGGATTTCCCCTACATGCAGTATTGTGCCGCGCAGGGGCGACAGGCGCTCCCAGTTTCTTCAACGGTGAACTACGATTACCACTGGGTGCGTCTCCTCACCGATATTCCTGCTGGCCTGCAAGAGATGCGGGCTGGCATTACAACGCCACTGGCCTATATGCGCTCGCTGCTCGGTAAAACGGCATTCTCCGTCTTTGATTGGCGTGATCCTCTTCCGGCGGCAGGAGACTTTGCGGTCGTCCTGTCCCGCCTGGTGAGAGGTTTTACGGGGAAAGGAGCAAAGGTACATGAACCGACTCCACAAAACCACGTTAGTCAGGTTGGAAAACAGTCAGAAGATGCAAGCAGTGTTGGCGCACATGCCATATAGCCAGAAGGTAGAAGCGGTGCTAAAACCTATGCAGAACAATCACAACGGTCACTTTAGCGGTATAAGCATGAAGCGCATTGTGAATAACACGGTCATCTCGCTTACCGGGCAGGCTGTGACCTGGGGGTCGACACTGCTGTTGACGATTGCTTATGGGCGCTTCCTCGGAGATTTCAAATTTGGAGAACTCTATTTTGCCATTACCTTTGTGCTTCTCGTAGGCTTCCCGATTGAGTTTGGCTTCAACCAGCAACTGACCCGTGACGTAGCGCAGGAGCCGGATAAGGCGCTGCGCTATCTTTCCAATACCCTCGTCATCAAAGTTGCGCTCTGGCTGGTACTGTATAGCGCCATTCTGTTGATTTGCAAGCTGCTGGGATACAGTCCTGAACAGCGTTTTCTGGTGGCGATCTGCGGCATCATGCTGTTAACCGCGTCGATTGCCAATGCCTTTGGCTCGCTTCACTATGCCTTTGAACGGGTTGTCTTTCCCGTCTTTGGCACCATGCTCGAAAAGGGGCTGTCGGCGCTTGTCGGTTTCCTCCTGCTGAGAAACGGGGCGAGCGTGGAGACGATAGCGTTCGTATTGCTGGGTGGCTCATTCATCAATGCGTGCTGGCAAGGCTTCTGGTTTTTCCGCCTGGTCGGGTTCAGCTTTACTATCGAGGGTGGGCTTATCCGCGACCTGATACGCACAAGTATTCCATTCCTGACGTATGGCGTTCTCGGTGTGATATATTATCGCCTGGATACCATTATTCTCTCCCTCGTGGCAGATGCGACCGTTGTGGGGTGGTATGGTGCGGCTTACCGCCTGTTTGACACGCTGATATTCTTACCCAGCCTTGTCATCAGTGCCATCATGTATCCCGTTTTCTCGAAGCTTTCTATGACATCCGAGGCCAGCTTGAAAACAGCCATCGAGAAAACGACCAACTTTTTGCTCTTTTGCGCCATTCCTATTACCAGTATATTGATCATCGCCGCCCCGAATATCATCGGCTTTCTCTACCACAACGCCGATTTTCTGCCGAGCATCCCGGCGCTGCAGGCGCTTGCCCCCGGCCTCACCTTCCTCTATGTAAACTCTGTCTTTAGTGCCATCATCATGAGTACGAAGCAGGAGAGAAAGATCACGATCATGGCAGGTATTGCCCTGCTCTTCAATCTTGGACTCAACTTGATCCTGATTCCGCTATACAGGCACGTGGGGGCTGCCATTGTCACCTCACTGACCGAGTTTCTCCTGCTGTGCATTGGCCTGGCGTTTGTTCCTGGGCGTTTGCGTCCATTTGGGAGCCTGCGTGTGGCGGGGAAATCTCTGCTGGCGGCCCTGATTATGGTTGGAGCCGTTTTTCTCTTCCAGCACATCACGTTCAATGTTTTTGTGCTGCTGCTGGTTGGAGCGCTCGTTTATGCCGGCGTGGCGATGTTGCTGGGCGCAATCCCCAGAGAAGATATGCGTGCGCTCTTTGGCTCTGTACGACAGAAGGCGCACAGGGGCGTTGCAGAAGCTCCTGTAGATCAGCCAGATCAGCACCCACCTGTGGTAGAACAGGAACCTGTGCCGGTAGTCGCGGATGTAGAACAATCTGAGGCATATGATCTTGATCTCACAGGAAGCGGGAGGATGCCATGAAGCAGGCACTGGGAGCGGTTATCAAGTACGCTACGAACCATATTATCAGTCATGTACCATCCTACACGCTGCGTCACGCCTGGTATCGCAAGGTGCTGGGATGGCATATGGAGCCGGGGGCGTCTATTCTCATGGGGCAACAGGTGCAGATGGCTGGTATACGCACGAGCGGAAAGAAAGTCTCCATCGGTGAGGGAACGGTGATTAACTGGAACTGTCTCCTCTACACGACGGGTGGATTGATTATCGGCAGGCATGTCAGCATCTCTGCCGGGGCCTGGTTAGTGACCGGCTCGCACGACATGAACGATCCGTTGTTTCCTGACTTCTACAAGCCCATCGTCATTGGTGACTACGCCTGGATCGGGATGCGCGCTACCATCCTGGGAGGCGTCACTATCGGTGAGGGGGCCGTTGTGATGGCAGGAGCAGTAGTGACACACGACGTTGCTCCCTTCGCGGTTGTCGGCGGCGTTCCCGCGAAGGTTGTCCGGGAGAGATCACTGCGAGAGCCTTCCTACACACTCGAATTCCACCCGGCTCTAGAGTGAGCGGCGCTTTGCTAATACTTGTGACCATGACGTAGGGGCGCGATTCATCGCGCCCGCCAGGGCATCGGTGCAAAAATGGAACAAAGGCACCCGCAAGGGGCCACTCGTTCCCCCTGGCTCTACACTCTATGGCCCGACGTCGGTGGCTGTAGGGACAGGGGTGGTTGGGAGGCGGTGGAGCGGCCCCTTGCGGGTGTCCTGGTGGTATTTCCCGCTGCCCGGCGGACGCACGCGATGGATCGCGCTCCTATGTTCGTCCACTATCCGCCATAGACGGACGTGCGCAGCGCTTGAAACCAGGCCTGATTCATCGCGATGGCTCCTGCCGGAGTGGGGTGGATGCCATCGGAGAGCAGGTAGGTGCTGGCGTGGCTCTGGAACAGGGAGTAGAAATCCGGCCCGGCCATCAGTCCATTGGAGGTCGTCAGTTGATCGATGGCCGCGTTCAACGCCTGTATTTCCTGCTCCATGCTTGCTCCCCTCCCTTTTATATAGGGAATATGAGCCAGAACGGGAATGTGTCCAGCTTGTTTGATGCTGGTGATGACCGTTTGCATATTTGCCTTGAACTGCGCGGGCGGCACCTGTTCTAAGGCATCATTGGTTCCCCAGCCCAGCAGCCAGTAATGCATATCGGGGTTGAGGGAAAGCCAGAGTCCGATATCCTGCGCAGCCCCTTCGCTGTTCCAGCCTCCCAGGCCGATATCAAGCATGGGTGGGAAATGTTTGGGAAAAGCCGTGTGGACAAGGTCAGTGTAGGCAGGAAGATTCGCGTCAAAGCGATTGTAGGCCATCACTGTGATCGAATCGCCTGAGAAGACGTAGGTGTCTTCCAGGCTGGCAGCGGCGGAGACATCGTAGACATCGATCTGGTCAATGGTGAGGTAGGGTTGGCTGGCTTGCGGCTGCCCTCTGGTCACTGTCAGCTTGACCCATGACTGACCCGCGAATGGCAGCACGTGCTCGCGAATGCGGGTATGGTTATCGACTACCGAGACCTCTGTCTGCCAGGTGCCATCCGCGCCGTTGGTGCTATTTGCTGAGACCGAGATGGTATAGTCTTGCGGACTCATACCGTTGTTACTGATATAATCAAAGACATAATCGCTGTTCCAGGAGAGCAAGATACGAGATGGCCCACTGCCGATATGAAGAGCACACCAGGAGGGGAGCGCGGACAGGTTCGTGCGCCAGAACGAAAAGTTGCCGTAGTGTCCGTTGACAATCGCCTGCGGCCCTCCTGGCCCTTGATTATTGGGTGAACAGTAGACCGGCTTCCCACGGGAGATCAGCGGCCAGGTGTTCGTATTCGTAGTTGTCGTTGTTGTCGCGGCTGTCGACGCGGCTGTTGGTGATTGTCCCGGCGTTTGCGCGGGCAAGTAATGCTGAATCAGCGCTTTGAGGGCATAGTATTGCGGCTTTGGCTGATTTGTATCGACATCGAACATGTCGAGATGCCCATAGCCACTGTAACTGGCCGCGTCAAATTGACAGGCAAAAGCAGCGCCTGCTTCCGCCATGGAGTGAATCGCCTGGGTGGTGAACTGGTTGATGAAGTTTGTGTCCTCTCCATATGCTGGTGGAGGGTTGCCGGGATCAAAGTTCCATTCGGTGATGCCCACGGGCAGGTCTTTCCCCAGGACATCGTAGGCCATAGATTTTACTTCTCGTATCACTTGCCCGTAGCTGTTGGCTTTGGCGAGACAGCTTTCCTTACTATCGTTATAGCAGGGATACCAGTGGAAGCTGATCGCATCGGGGAGGACGCCTGATGCTTTCACGCCTTCCAGGAACGCCCGCATGAAGCCATTATTTCCCTGATCGTTATAGGTCACAGGTCCGATAAATTTGGCCTGTGGATTGATTTTCCGTAACATCGGAATAACTGTGTTCCACTGCTTAAGGTAGGTATTGATAGAGATACCATTGTAATCCGGTTCATTGCCGAATTCATAGATGTTGCAGCGGGAGCCTGCATACTTGACGACGTGAGTAGCGAAGGCCACGTTGGAGATGTTCACTAATACTCCCAGGCAGGTCATGCCGCTATTCTCGATGGTTTTCAAACGCTGCTCAATCTCGGCATCGGTTGTGGCGTGTCCATCGGCGAGGCTTTTATCGAAGAAAAAGGTGCGCATGAGGGTGAAGTGCGCGTCCTTGAGAGCCTGCTGGATGCTCGAACTGGTTTCGACGTTATTCTTCGCCCATTCCTGCGTATCGTTCGTCCCGAAGAGAAAAGAGGAGGCTCCTTGCTGCCAGATTTGCTGTCCAGGAAGCACGGTTGCTCCGGTCGAGGCTGCCTGTGTCGAGGAAGTTGTTCCCTGCGATGAACACGATGCGCAGGCAAGACAACAACACATCCCTATGATGAATGCATAGCGCTGCCACCATAAGTGCCGGGAATTTGCTCTCATCGATTGCATAACGGACCCTCTCGATCTAGCTTCACTGACATTGTACCGCTTACACAATACCATATGATAGTGCTAATGATGTGCCTGCTGATGTCGTGATCTGGTATAGATTGAATATCCATCGCCCCGATCATACGCATTGCTGCACTATTTATTCCTCGAAAGTACGCTCCCACTACCCGGTTAATCACCATAATTATACACGGCTCTGCTACACTGAATTTCTGAGTATATGGTATGTGGAGGCTGTTTCCATCACGATCACAACCTATGACGGCAGCTTTCAGGGAGGGATATTCAAATGGCACTTGCGCTCGCCACCAACTCCGATTTAAACGCTTTTATTGAACAGCAGGCTACAGAAACGTTTTATTTCCGCCAGGAATGGCTTGATCTGATCGCTCAGCTTTACGGGTACACAGTCATTCCACTCACCACGAAAAACGCGGCTGGGGAATATAGCGGCTTCCTGCCTCTTTGTGATATGCACAGTCCGCTAACGGGCAGGCGGTTGGTGGCTTTGCCTTTTGCCGATTTCACTCCTCTGCTGGCAAAGGACGAAAGCAGCGCCCACGATCTGATTGATCAGGCGCTTCGTCTGGCACGGCAGCACAGGGCAAAATACCTGGAATTGCGCAGCGGTGCCAATGCTGTGCTCGCAAAGCGCCCTGAACTGGTGGAGGAAAACCTGTATGTGAGCTGGCAGCTCCCGCTGGCTGCCGATGCCGGTGCTGCCTGGTCAGCATTGAGGAAACCAGTACAGCGCCAGATCAAGAAATCACAGGGATCAGGTGTGCAGGTGCGCATTGCCGAAAATCGCGAGGATATGTTGCATTTTTATCGTCTCCACCTGCAAACGCGCAGCAAAAAGCACGGTATGCCTGCGCAGCCACGGCGTTTCTTCTTTGATCTCTGGGATGCCTTTGCCGCTAACGATGCCATGCAGTTGCTGCTGGCGGAGCACGAGGGAAACGTCATCGCCAGTATGGTCCTGTTCGCTTCCGGCTCAACTGTGCGCTATGCCTACGGCGCGTCTGATGAGCGGTCTCTGCGCCTGGCACCCAACAACCTGCTGATGTGGAAAGCTATCACATGGGGCTGCTCGCGGGGATATAAGACGCTCGACATGGGACGAACATCGTGCGACAACGAGGGGTTGATGGAGTTTAAGCGCCGCTGGGGGGCAGTGCAGCAGCCGCTGCCGTACTATTACTATCCACAAACGGCTGGACTGGCCTCTACATCTGAAAGCAGTTGGAAATTTCGCCTGCTCACAACAAGCTGGAAAAAGCTCCCGCTTCGGCTAGCAGGGCCATTGGGCGGGCGTATCTACAAGCATCTTGGCTGAAAAACCGGAGCGTATAATGGAGGGCGATGGTTGCGCATTCTCGACCATCGCCCTCCATTATGCGTATGCGCTCTCGGCTGCCACTAATCGCTTGCCGCCAATGCAACGTCTCTCTGGCGTTCTTGTCGATCCAGCGTTTCCTGAGCCATCGCCAGGATACGCACGACTTCCAATCCGACACCGCCGTGGGCGCGGGGCTGTTCGCCAGTACGAATGGCATGGGCGAAATCCTCGCATTCGAGCCGCAGCGGTTCCCGCCAGTCAATGTAGGGAATGGTGATTTCACCGTTGCGATAGGAGATAACCGGGTCGGCGTAGACATCGGCTCCTTTGTTATAGACCTTGATCATTTCAGAAGGGTTGGTGTCATCATAGACTACCATGCGCAGGTCGCCAATCACCGTCACACGGCGAATCTTGCAGGGATGGAGCCAGCTCACATGAATATGGGCAACCGTTCCGTCCGCGAAACTCAAATCCAGATCCGCGACATCCTGGATATGCGTCTGGATATGGGCGTGGGCATGAACCCGAATGCGTTCCGGTTTTTTGCCGAGAATGTACAGCAAAATCGAGATGTCATGGGGCGCAAGGTCCCATATGACATTGATATCCCTACGAAATAGTCCCAGGTTTACCCGGTCTGCCTCGATGCGGTAGATTTTGCCGAGGTCTCCGCTTTGTACGAGCTTGCGCAACTCGTTGACGGCGGGATTGTACTCAAAGGTATGTCCAACCATCAAGATACGCTGCTGCTGCTTTGCCAGGGCAACCAGTTCTTCGGCTTCCGCGACGCTGGCTGTCAATGGCTTCTCGACAAGCACATGCTTTCCATGTAATAAGGCTTCTTTCGCCAGCTGGTAGTGCGCACGCACAGGTGTGACGATCACGACTCCATCGACATCTGACCGGAAGACATCCTCTGCTCGTGTTGTCTTGCGCACCCGCGACAGGTACTGATCTGTTTCCAACAAGGCCAGGCGGTGTGCATCTGCATCTGCTACCATCGTCACCGCCGAATGTGGTAAGCTATCAAGGTTGCGTGCCAGTTTAGGACCCCAGTATCCCCAACCAATAACCCCGAAACGCAGGTCCATCATGTCCATAATACCCCCAATCTATCTGAAATATGTTTTGCATCGCGAACTCCCTCCATAACGGGTACAGTACCATCCAGATGTTTTTTCACCATGCCCATAGTGGTTGAGAACAGGTGCTGTCATCCCAGGCGCGTAGAGAAAGCTCTACCAGAACAAAGCGTGATGTTCTTCCTGATTTGAGTGTTTATATGGCTACTTCTTTCTACTCTTTTCATCCATCTTTCGATAAAAATTTACACCCCACATACACCTACGGCATGTATGCTCTTGAAGAGGGTATCGGATAATAAGCTTTCAGCCTCTACCTGTAAAAGGAGTGTTCGTATGGTCGTTGAGTCTGCACCACTTCAGATTGTCAGCAGTAATCCTGGCTACCTGAGAGCCAAGCGTGTACTTGATATTGTGTTTACGTTGCTTATACTCCTCCCACTGGTTCTGGTTATCGCCATCGTTGCGCTGGTGATTCGTCTTGACTCGGAAGGGCCGATCTTTTTTCGCCAGAAACGTATAGGAGCAAATGGTGAGGAGTTTACGATGTTTAAATTCCGCTCGATGCATGTAGACAGTAATGATGCCATCCACCGGCAGGCTGTAGAACGCTATATGCAGGGCGAGATTCTCAATAGGGAGGATCAGCCTGGGAGCCTGTACAAGTTGAGTGCTGATCCCCGTATCACAAGAGTTGGGCGCTTCATTCGCAGAACCAGCATTGATGAGCTTCCCCAATTTTTTAATGTCCTGCGTGGCGAAATGTCCCTGGTTGGCCCACGCCCTCCATTGCTGTATGAGGTTGATCTTTATTCATCACACGACTGGCTGCGCCTCTCTGGCAAGCCGGGCCTGACCGGTACATGGCAGGTCTACGCACGCAGCCAGGTTAGCTTTCAGGAAATGGTAGAGATGGATATTGTCTATCTAGAACAGCAATCGCTCTGGCTAGATATGAAACTCATTCTGCTTACCCCTGCTATCATGGTTTCTGGACGCGGCGGCGCGTAAACAAGAACATGAGCCGGGCCTGATTTGCGTTCCCGTCGATCTGCTTTCCCTCCTTATAGATAGTGATAGTAGCACTCTCTCCCTGTTCAGGGCAGAAGTGCCACTATTGCGTGGGCCTGGCGTGGATGGAGAAAGCACGAGGGCTTCAGTCTGTTATATCGTCGACGTTCGTGGACTTCCATGTGTTCAATGAGCGTACGCATCCGGGCTGAATCGATAACCACCGGAAAAATCGTATATCCGGTGATCTTACTCAAGAACTCGATCAGGAAGGTATCGTAGCGGTCTATGATGGCGACGGTGAGTACCCCTTGTGCGGCACCTACGACGACACAGTGGTATTGCTTCATCATTTTGAGTGGCAGGACACGTTGATAGCGCGTTGGCACTCGTCGCAACGCTGGGAATTGTGGTATGAGATCACCGCGTACATCTTGCGCCATATCTTTTAAGTTCCCCATGCAGCAATGTCGTCCCTTAGCCGACCTCGACCTGGCGTGCATAATAGGCTCTTTTGAGAAGTATACAGGCAAGATGTTCTCATGAGATGTTCAAGAGGGCAAAAATAAGGTGTTAGCAAGTATTCAATGTGGAAATATGTTCACTATCCATATAGAGAGGGGGAAGTGACACAGAGGGTGTGTCACTTCCCCTTCTTTCATAAAAAGAAGTTCCGGGTGGTTCGTGCTGGGACTAGGAAACGAATGCGCGAGGCCGCGCTTTCTCGGACTCAGGTTCATGCTCATCAACGGAACGGCGTACCAGGGTGTAGCCAACACCCGGAACCGTCAAGATATAGCGCGGGTTGGCAACATCCGGCTCGATCTTTTGGCGCAGGTGGCTGATGTGGGCTTTGATGAGGCTGGTATCACCATCGTTTCCCAGACCCCACACGTGTGAAACAATTTGATCATGGGTGCAAACGTTGTTTGCGTTCACTGCAAGGAGATGGAGCAATTTGCACTCCGTGGGCGTCAGGCGGGAAGTCTTCCCGAACATGCTCACTTCATTATGCAGTGAGTCAACGCAAACAGGGCCGACGGTGATAATGGAGGCGGGTCGCTGGCTGAGTGTGGAACGCGCCCGGCGACTGACCGCTCGAATATGGGCCAATAGTTGTCCGGGAAAGAACGGCTTGCGCAAATAATCATCGGCTCCCGCCTCAAGCGAGCGAATCTCATCCTGCACACTTTTCCCGTCGGTGATGACCAGCACCAGTGCATCATGCTTGTGCCGCATGTTATGACACAATGCCAGTACATCGGTATTTTCAAAGGCAGTGTCTATAATGACAAGGTCAGGTTTTTGCTCTTCCCATTCGAGTTTTGCCCGGTCTTCTGTATAGGCTCGATATACTTCATGACCGAGGGTTTTTAGCCAGCCGGTGAGCATTTCGACCAGGTCACGATCACTGTCAACAACGAGGAGTTTCATCAGTTCCCCCCAATCCTTTGTGAGAAATAGTGTCCTAAAGCGCTACTCTTTTACGTACTACAGAAATAAGGATTTGCACTGTAAAACAGCGCAGGGAAATCCCAAAAGAATGCCTTACTCTTCTTATCCCCCACGGAAAGAAAGAGTTACAGTCAGATGCGATGGGTTCCAGAGTCTCAAACTATGGTTTTGCGAGGAAGAGATGCGTCTCTCCGGGTCTACACCGTCCCACCATCCTCACAATAGAGATGTGAGCGCCGAGCGTCTCACGAAATGTGGATGTCGATAGAATGTATGCAGCTTTCTTCCGATAAGCTGTCCCCTAATTGCCTGTATTGAAAGGCATCAATCTACAAGTACCCATTTTAAACGAGTCTGTTTGTTCCCCCGAAATTTCAACTACCTCAGATACTATAACCTATACAATAATAAATTTCAATAGGCATAAATAAGGTGTATATCATGAATGCTCCTTTCTTTGGGGTTACATTTTGTAAATAAAACAGATATTTAATGGTAAAAATATTTTAGCTGAAGCATAAGAAAGCCCTTCATACCTTGTCTTGCTTGCATCTCATGAATAAGCCATTCTCAACAAAGCGGAAAGGCGTGTTTATTTGCATACGAGAAATTCTTCTTCTTTACCCTATTTTAACAAAAATCTGCACCACCTTTGCACGAGTAATGGGCAAAGAAGGCTTATTTTTGTGAGAAATTGAGGATAATTCAGAGCCACTTACCTGTATAAAGCCTGTAGTTATGGTTGCGGTGTGTGGTGTACACAAGGTGTTGTCGCCCGTTCAAGTGAGATCAGACCGGTAAAGGCTTCTTGGAAAGAATGCCCACACATCTCTTCGGATGGGTGCAATGCGCTGCAGACTGCCGGGCGCTCTGGTTTGCCAAAGAGCTTGCAGCGATTATCCTCCGTCAGTTGGATGCAGCGCACCCCTGCCGGTTTGCCGCCTGGCATTCCTGGAATGGCTGATGAGATGGACGGAGCGATACAACATGCTCCGCACCCAACGCGACACTCCATGGACTGTTTCTCCCCTCATGCTCACAAAACGCCTGTTCACAGGAGCTGGATACATGTTATCCCGCAAGCCCTGTTCCCACGAAGGCTAAGAATTGTTCGATGCGCGTAGTATAGCTCTCCATCTGGTTACTTTTCACGGCCTGGTTCACAATGGTTCCATAGAGGGTCGAGATGAAGCCTGCCAGTTCCTCTAGCGGCAGGTCGTTACGCACGTCGCCGCGCTCCTGACCGTAGCGCAGAATGCTGTTCAGCGTGGCGGCAAAATCGGGAACGTGCTCTGCCGCGTCCTCTCCAACCATCCCGATGGCTTTGATGAGTGCCCGTGTCAGGTCTGAAAGTTCCTCGATGCGCTGCCCGATCAAGTCGAAGTAGTAACGCAAGGCTTCAATGGTCGTTGGCTGTTGCTCAAGCAAAGTCTGAACCTGTGGGCGAAGCTCGGCAAAGAGAATCTGTTGGGCCAGAGGCAGCAGCAGGGATGATTTTGTCGGAAAGTACTTAAAGAGCGTGGCGCGTCCGACTTCGGCCTGTTCCGCGATGGCATCCATCGTAGTCTGATCAAATCCGTGCGCGGTGAATAGGGACAATGCCGTCTCCAGGATACGCTGGCGAATGCGCTCATGATTGCGCTGCCGCAGAGATGGTTTTTTCTCATCAATAGCCATACAGATCCCCTATCTCATGCCTTCTCTTGACTTTAGTGTGTACTGGATATTAATATATACTCAGTATGAGTTTGGATGTCGTCTCTGTAAGGTACATCGTGCCTTGACCATATTATCTAACATTATGGTCAAGACGGCTATAGACATAAGACGATTGTCTCTGACAAAGAGAGAAAGGTATAGACTGATGGCTGTCGTGCAAGAACACGAGCAACTGTTCAACCCGTTTCCCTGGTATCAAGCGATGCGCCAGTCGAGGCCCGTCCATTTCGATGAAGAGCGCTGCACCTGGAATGTGTTTCGCTACCAGGATGTGCAACGTGTGCTGACCGATTACGAAGCTTTCTCATCACAGATGATGATGGAGGGCAGCCACGCGCTCAGCAGCAGCATGATTAATGTGGATCCGCCGCGCCATCGCCAGCTGCGCTCCCTCGTGACCCAGGCATTTACGCCGCGCACCATTGCCCGGCTTGCTCTTCGCGTCAGTGATATCGTGCATGAATTGCTCGACCGGGTGGTTGCAAAGGGGGAGATGGATGTGATTGATGACCTCTCCTATCCGCTGCCCGTCCTGATTATTGCGGAACTGCTGGGTGTCCCTGCCGGAGACCGCGACCGTTTCCGCCACTGGTCGAATATCATTGCTGGCACGGACGATGGTGGGGGATATGCAGCGCAGCAGGAGATGGCCGAATACTTTCTGGCTCTACTTGCCGACCGCAGGCGAGAGCCGCAGGACGACCTGCTCTCCGCCCTGCTGGCTGCTCAGGTCGATGGGCAGAAACTCACTCAGGAAGAGCTGCTTGGCTTCTGTGTGCTCCTGCTGGTAGCCGGGAATATCACCACCACGAACCTCATTGGTAACGCCTTCCTCGCGTTTCAGCAGGTTCCCCCGGCTCTGGAACAGCTGTATGCCGACTCGTCGCT
>DASTKE010000155.1:0-4434 GCA_035716105.1 Ktedonobacteraceae bacterium
GGATTGCCGGGAACAGCGAGTGGCCAGAGCGGCGGCAAACTGCCACCCTGGACGATGCAGGCATACGTCAATTACGAGCCATCACTTTCACCCGGCGCGCCTGTATCCACACTGCCTGATGTCTGCCACGTCCTCTCGCAACCACCCGCGACCCTGCTCGACGGCGGGCAACAGGCGCAACTTATGAATATACAACTGACGTTTGGGCAAGAATGTATTGTGCGATCATTCACGACCGGAGACAGCCCACGGCCCGCGCCGCCTGCGAAGCTGCTGGTGATTCCGGCCATGCATTAGGAAAATCCTGACTCTCCATCCTTCTGGAGGAAACCGGAAGTCGTAGGGGCGATGCCTTGAGGCAGTCCGGGGGACTGAGACGGAGGCCCGCCGCTGGCAGAGGGTGGCCTTCACGGGCGAGCACAAGGCATCGCCCCTACGACGAGGACGGAGATCCAAAATCCTTTCAAGGGAGGACGCTATGCCAGAATATCTCGCCCCAGGAGTGTACATCGAAGAGGTCTCGTTCCGGTCCAAATCGATTGAGGGGGTCAGTACTACGACTACAGGTTTCATCGGGCCAGCGCGCTACGGCCCCATCCACCTCGTGCCTGACGTACTCACCAGCCTTTCCGACTTTGAACAGGTCTACGGTGACCGGCAGCAACTGGATGTGTACAACAACGACCTCTCCTCGACCGTGACAGACAACTTTATGTGGCACGGCACCCGCGCTTTCTTCGAGGAAGGAGGCAGCCGCCTCTATGTTGTGCGTGCCTACCGCCGCCTGGATGGGAAGGACTATGTCTACCCACCGGCTAGTTACGACAAAGCCACCACAAAGACGAATGTCTTTGACGACAATGGCTACCTGCTCTTCGATGACGGACACGCACGGGCCAGCCTTCCGCATGGCGGACAGGACCAGGCATTACACGTGCGGGCGCGCTATCCCGGCTCCATGGGCAATATGCTGGTGCGTTTCACCATCAGCCTGGGGCAGAATGTGCTCTCGGCAGCCACCGATAACTCGGACCCACTGCACCCAAAGGTCAAACCGAGGGTGGGCGGCGTAACCGGCAACGATATCGTGTGGATTAAGAGCAACAGCGTATCTGCTACCGGGGCCGATGCCGTCGGCGGTGGTGTCTTCCACATTGCGCAGTCGATAACCGATCCCGTGACCAGAGAGCCGACATGGAGCTTCCAGCGCGCATCGGCCAGTCCCGCGCAAGCGCTCAATGTTGGACAACTTGACCCAACACAGGATAATGTGCGCGTCGTCACGCTGACCGTCACGACCTTTTCTGACGACCCGAACGCCCTGCCGATCGTCTGGCCGAACATCCCGCCCGACCCCAGCCATACGCGGGATGGCTATCCCGATTCGCTGGTCGATGTTTTCTCCGATCAGCCGGCCAGCGAGAGCCTGGCCCGTACAGTGCCTATCGTCGTTGAGGCGGGCCACCAGGTGGTGACGGGCCTGGATGTACTCGATGCCCTGTTGCAGTCGGCGGCACAGATTCACCCGGCCCCAGCTGAGCCGCTCAAGCAGGCGCTGGCCGACTTTGTGGCCGGTGACGCGGCCACGCGAGCCAGAGCCACCGATCTTGCACGCTCCGTCGATGTCGCGTTGACGGGCGGCAATGATGGGCTGCGTCCGGGGGCGACGGAGTACGAGGGGCAGGCCGAGGAGGATCGCCCGTTCAAAACAGGCCTGAATGCCATAGAGGATATCGATGACATCTCCATCCTCGCGGCTCCCGGTTCGACCTTTGACTACGTTCACCGCGCCGGCGACGCCGACACCATCATCGACCTCCTGGTTGGGTATGCCGCAAACCACCGCTATATGATTTCCGTCATCGATAGCGGCAATAGCATGACGATTGCCGATGTACGTGCCTTGCGGGCCAAATTCGACTCGACATACGCGGCGCTCTACTATCCCTGGGTGCGTATTCTCGACCCTGTTACCCGTACCGAGAAGGTTATGCCTCCCAGTGGCTTTGTCGCGGGCATCTACGCACGCAACGATATAGTGCGAGGCGTCTACAAGGCACCGGCCAACGAGGTCGTGAACCTGGCCATTGGTTTCGAGAAGACGATCAACAAGGCGCAGCAGGATGTGCTCAATGTGGAGGGTATCAACTGTTTCCGCTTCTTCGAGGGGCGTGGCTATCGCCTGTGGGGTGCGCGCACCATCAGTTCTGACCCCGAATGGAAGTACGTGAACCTGCGCCGCTACTTTGCCTACCTTGAGCATTCAATCGACAAGGGGACGCAGTGGGCGGTGTTTGAGCCGAATGGCTCCGCGCTGTGGGCCAACGTGCGCCGCACGATTGCCGATTTCCTCCTCAACGAGTGGCAAGCTGGCGCGTTGCTCGGCGACAAGCCTGAGCAGGCCTACTTCGTGCGCTGTGATCGTACCACCATGACGCAGAACGATCTCGACAACGGACGGCTTGTCTGTCTGGTTGGAGTCGCGGCCCTGCGCCCGGCAGAATACGTCATCATCCGCATTGGACAGTGGACCGCCAGCGCGAGCAGGTAGGATACGCGGGGCGGTGAACAGCACTCATCGCCCAGGAGGATGTTATGGCTAGCTTTCGTGAACGCCCATACGTACAGTTTAACTTTCTCGTCGATCTGGGCAATGGCACCGACGGTGCTGACGCGGGCTTCCAGGAGGTTGCCGGCCTCGGCATGGAGGTCACAGTCTCCGAGTACCGCAATGGCAATGAGAAAGAGAACAGCGTGCGCAAGATTACGGGCATGAACAAGTCGGCGGATGTCACGCTCAAGCGCGGCGTCATCGGTTCGCTGACGCTCTACAACTGGCTGCACCAGGTACGCAACGGCGATGAAGACGCCCTGCGCACGGTGACAATCATGCTGCAAAACGAGAATCATACCGATACGGTTGTTACCTGGACGCTGAAACGGGCGCGCCCCATCAAATTCACCACGCCCACTCTCAACGCGAAGGGAACGGACGTGGCGATGGAAGAACTGGTGCTGGCCTACGAACGTTTGGAGATGGAGTAATCATCATGGCTGTGCGCAGTGGATTGGCTTCCCGCCGCTTGCCCGGCTTTCGCTTCGAGGTGCAGGCACCGCCGCTCGCGGACGTGCTGCCACGCATGGACGTGGCGGTTTTCGTCGGCTTCTCGGCGTCTGGCCCCCTGCACAGGCCAGTCGCGGTGGAAGATGTCGCACAGTTTCAAAGCATCTTTGGCGATGATGTCCTGCTGGCATGGGACGAAGAGCGCAACGAGCAGGTCTACGGCCACCTGGGGTCTGCCGTGCGCGCCTTCTTCCGCAATGGCGGGCGCAGGTGCTGGATCGTGCGCGTGGCCGGTTCGATCCACAGCCACCAGCCGCAGTACAACTACCTGCCCGTGCCGGGTCTGGCGCAGGTGGATGCGCTGGGCAGGATTACACCCGCCTTCGCCCGTACACGCTCGGAGGGAAGCTGGTCGGATGGGCTGCGCGTGAGCAGCGCCTTGCTCTCGCTGCCTATCACGGTCGCCTCCTTCACGGACTATTCCATCTACGGGGAAGGATATATTGAAGCCGATCTCGTTCTCGCCTCACCGGGCGATGTGGTCGAAGGCGACCTGCTGCGTCTGAGCTTTCCACAGCAGCAGGCAGCGGCGCTCTGCATTGTGCAGGCGGTGAAAATGCCAAAGCCGAACGGGAAGAGCAGTCCCAATCAAGCGCCACAGGCGGGAGGGGCAACTGGCGTAGCAGGCGCAACGCACGTCGTCTGTGTACCGGCTTGCTGGCTTGTTCCCGTCGCGCAGCACGCCGTTCTGCCAGCGCAAGCCGTCTTGTTTGGTTACACTGCCGGGGAGGGCGTCAGTGAGCAAGAGGTGCCGTTACTCAGCTACGAGGTGTCTTCGCAGCAGGTAACGGTCGAACTGGGAATATCGCCCGCGCAAGCTCCTGAGATTGGCTCGTTTGTGCGCCTGGATGTTGACGGTGTTGGCGGCAGCGGCGCGAGGTCGGTGCTGGTGCAGGTACAGTCGGTGTACGCGGGCTATACTTACACGTCGCCGCTCACTTCGCCACTTATCGAGACCGTGACGATTATGGGTGCCGGGTTCGCGCTCGCCCCGGCAGCGCCAGTGCTGCCGCCCAGTGCATTACCGGTGGGTGAGCGGCTCACCTTTGAATTGTGGGCGCAGGAGTCCTCCTCCCCAGGCGGACGCCTGAATGGAGGGCTTTTCCGGCTGAGCGACCTGGCGTTTGGGGCGCAGCACCCCCGTTTCTGGGGCGCGTTGCCGACTGATGAGCAGTTGTATAGCTCAATCGTGGCTCCGTCCAGCCTCACCCCTGTGAGCTTATGGCAGACGAGGCCACCTGACAGGGACAACACGGCTCTCTGGCAGGATGCCAGCACGCCGCGCTTCCCACTGGCCGGGAACGAGGCGG
>DASTKE010000156.1:0-10071 GCA_035716105.1 Ktedonobacteraceae bacterium
GATGCTACAATTCGGGTCACGAGGCGCTCTTTTCAGTTCTTGCTCATGGATGAGCGGCAGGATGAGATGAATGAGGATGCTGAGAAGACTGTGCGCGTTGCGTCCCATCTCTCCTCACGAGTCTATGAACAGGCCAGTGCGTGGGAGGATAGGGATAGCCGTAGGAGCGAGGGTGGTAGGCCGTCCGGGGAGGTCGTCCGGGGGACAGAGACGGGAGAGACGGTGAGACGAGTGGAGTTGGGAGGGCCTTTATGGCCGCCCGCTGAAGTGAAAGCAATCCACAAAGCCGGAAAACGCCCGCTGAAAAAGACGTTGATACAGGTTGGCTGTGGTATAGAGATTTTGCTCGTGCTTTCCCTGCTGCTCCTGGGCGTTACAGGCTCTGTTTCTAATCCTCATGACGCGCAAGCGGTCGTGCAGAGCAAGGCCCAGTTAGACCAACTGATCTCTCAGGCCAGAGCGGTTGGCGTCCCGGCGGCACTGCTGCAACCGCTGCTCAAACAGGAAAAACAGCTTGATGCATCTCGTTCGCTTCCCTTTGATACCCACGCGCAGCAAAGCCTTGTCGCGAACTATCACAGCCTGAGTACACGTGTGCCGGGCATTGTCGCGCTGGCAACGGTACAGGCGCAGGCGCGGGCGCAGCAGGACGTGCAAAACTTCCAGACGACGCTCACCAGAGCAACGGTCCAGGGAAGCGGCAATATAGACAGCTTTTCGGCGCAGTTCAGCCAGAATCAGTCTGCATTGGCGACGGCGAAGACGCCGGATGACTATCAAGCCATCGACCAGGATGCCCGCAATGGGGTGCTGGCCCTGGCGGCGAGAGAGATTGCGCTGAGCCAGTTGGCCGATTTCAACGCCACAATCGGCAGGTTGAAGGCAGCGCATATTGATGTGACCGCGATGGAGGCGCAGTACCAAAACGATTTGCATGTGTTCGCGCAATCCACGCAGGTGAGCGATTTCCAGAATCTCAGCACTCTGCTCGACGCGCAGTACCAGCAGGTCGTTGTCAGTTCGGTACAGGCGTTTCCTTACGTGAGCGTGACGAAGCTGAACGAAATGCAAACGCAGATCGGACAACTCGAAACCTACGGTGTCAAGACCAGCAGCTACCAGAACCGGCTCAATGCCGATCAGGTAGCGCAGGAGCAGGCCAGAACCGTTTTCGACGACCTGGTGTTTCTCAAGCAGGTTGACGCGGATATCGCGTCGATACAGGGTGTGCTGGTGCAGGGCGAGGCGCGGTACCTGATGAAGCAGTACCGGCAGGAGGTCAGTGCCTGGGCGAAGGTGCATCCCTATTATGATCGCTACGATGGGCATAGCTATGCTCTGGACAGCGGCTACATGCCGCAGGGCATTGGCGCGGGGATTGTGAGTGATCTTGCTGCCACAACGACGCCGTCCGACTTTGCAGCAATGGTGGACGAGGCGCAAAACGCGCTTTTCAACCTGCACATGTTCGAGGCCAATTACAGCGACTCTACGCCCTATAACTGGGTGCATAAGACCGATCTGGAAATGCTCAGCCACTACAAATTGCAACATCGCATGGTGCTGATGATTTCGCTGGGGGAGCAGGCCATGCGCGTTTACCAGAACGGCAAACTGCTGCGTTCCTTCTCTATCACCACGGGCCGGGCGGAATTGCCTTCGCTGCCGGGCGTCTGGGCGGTGCTTGATCGCAAGTCGCCCATCATCTTTAAGGCGACTGACCCCAGAGGTTCACCCTACTGGTTTCCTGATACGCCGATCAAATACGCCATCCTCTACCACTACGGCGGTTATTACGTGCATGATGCGTGGTGGAGGGAGAGCTTTGGCCCTGGTACGCAGTTCCCGCACCTGGACGCTGGCGGCAACACCTCCTATAACTTTGACGGCAGTCATGGCTGCGTCAATCTGACGGAAAGCGATGCCGCCTGGGTCTACCAGCACACCGACTGGAACACGCAAATAGTCATTTATTAGAGCCAGGAGGCGAGGTAGGCAATTACGGTATCTGGAGCCTCTCACCTGTCCGATAGGATAGATGTGCTCGAAAAAGGCAAGCCGCAAGCTTGCCTTTTTCGAGCACATCTATCCTATTCAATCGTCTCATAGATGCTGTGTTCGGGTTGCCAGCCGAGGAAGGTGTGGGCGGCTTCGTTGGAGCAGCGCTGCGAGGGTGGGCAGGGCTGCGAAGGATCATGTGGCGGCACTGGCGCGGAGAGCAGGGTCGCGATATGATCGAGGTAGTCGCCGTTGCGTACTGGCTCGGCGACGACATTAAAGGTTGTGCCGGGCATGGCGTTGGTGAGCGCGAGCACGAAGGCGTGTGCCATATCCTCGACGTTGACGAACGAGTCGAAGTTGCTGCCGTCACATGGCACGACCATCGTCCCTGCCTGAATGCTTTCGATTACCTGTCGCTGCATCGTGCCGCGCCCAACAAACGAGCCGCCACGCAGGATGCACCAGGGCATACGCTCCACCGGAACGGTGCGCACCATCTCCTCCATGCGGATAACAGGCTCGTAGCGGGGAGATGCATCGAGCGGCGTGTTCTCGTCCAGCCACGCATCGCCGCCATCGATGTAGGCCATGGTGATGCTTTGCTGGAAGTAGTACTGGACGTGGGCGGCGAGCGCGGCATCCAGCAGCGAGCGCGTCCCCTCGATACGCAGGCGCGTATTGGTATCCCACACGCCAGGAGCCGACGTGTTGCGCGGTATGGCAGTCGCGATATGCATGACGGCATCGCAGCCCCGCATCATCTCCGGCAACTGCCGCGCCGTCTCAGCCGCGAGTAAATCTCCCTGCACAACCTCTATCAAGTGTCGCTCTTGCTTGATCGGTGCCTTTTCAGGCGAGCGCACCAGAGCGCGCACGCTATGTCCGTGCGAAAGCAGCCGTGGAACCAGCGCCCGTCCCAACACACCGGTGGCCCCAACAATAAAAACATGCATGATGCTATCCTCTCTCTAAAAATGTTGCTATAGAGAATCTTATCACTGTTTTGACGCAGGTGCTAAGCCAGCCATACAAAAAGCGGCGCACACGCGCCGCTTTTTGTATGGCTGGCTTAGCACCTGTGACTACACTACGCCGTTTTCTCCTGCTCTGGCTCCTCTTCACGGGCAGTGAAGTGGATTTCCAGGGCTTTGTTGACGAAGCGGGCGACGGTGGCTTCCTGGTTGGCGAGGACGTTAGGGAGGGTGATATCGCGCTTGAAGTTACCGATCTCGATGATCATTTCGTCGCCTTTGCGTGTCATGAGCACTTTGTCCATTTCGACGTGCGGGAGGGGGAGGCGCAGCACGTAGGTGTCGCCCTGGCGTGTGATCTCTTGCACGGCACCACGATAGAATATCTGCGTGGGGTCGGTATTGCCGAAGACGGTCTGGGCCAGCTCTCCTAGCTGTTTGGTGCCGAGAATTTCGTGCGGGTAGTAGGGCGCTTCCCAGATGGGGAGCGGCGCGAAGGTCTGGTGGATTTGCTGGCGCAGCTTCTCCTGGTTGTGGTACATCTCCTGCATGAAGGTGTCCTGATAGTTGCCGGGCGCGATGACACGGTTGCAGATGACAGCGTCGATGGGGTAGCCGAAGAGCGCCAGGTAGGTTTCGGCACGGAGAGCTTCCTTGATAACCATGCGTTCGGGGTTGACCACCGGGCGATAGGAACTGATCTCTGGATTGGTCAGCACTCCGCGCAGCGTTTTGACGCGCTCACTGAGCGCCTGCACCGCGTCCATGATCTCAGCGGAGGGCAGCATGGCTTTGATGAACGGGCGAGCGAGGTTGAACGGGCCATTTTGCAGGCTGCCGATGCGACCGACGTACCACTGGAACGTGTCGGGCATACTGAGCAAGCGCACCGTCTCGCCCGTCGGAGCGGCGTCGATGATGACGGTCTCGAAATTGCCCTCTTTGGCGTTGCGATAAATGTTGATGAGGCTGACGATCTCATCCATGCCGGGGATGAGTGCGAGTTCTTCGGCCAGCACCGCGTCCATGCCACGCTGGCGCAGCAGTTTGCTCATCGTCTCCTGGAGCTTGCTCCAACTGCGGCGCATCTCGTCAAGCACGTTGACTTCCTGCGCCCACAGATTGGGGATAACCTCGGTTGGCTCGGAGGTGAGCGGACGATTGAGACAATCGGCCAGACTGTGCGCCAGGTCGGTGCTGACGACGAGGGTACGTTTGCCGAGCATGGCGGAGCGAACGGCGGTGGCCGCGGAGATGGTGGTTTTGCCGACTCCGCCTTTTCCCAGGTAGAGGATAATGCGCATACTAGACTAGTCCTTACTTCCGGCACGCGAGCGTGCCTCTCTTTTTTTATTGTGTGGCTGCTACTTAGCGCTGTACCGCCAAACACCAGTCACAGACATTTTATTGGCAAGCGATCTCACGATCACATGTATTTACATCTCATTTTCTTCTACGTATTTTACACCTTTCCGGTTGGATACGGTAGGTATATCCATATATAAGATGTTCATGGGCTATAAAATCTGGATATGACGAACGTAGGGGCGCAATTGATCGCGCTCGTGCCGATTATGAATTTTCCCGAAAGAATCTGGCAACCAATCCGTAGGGGCGACCCTGGTGGTCGCCCCTACAGCGGTTCCACGCCATTGCAGGTTTATTTGGTTCATCTCCATAAAAGCAGAAGGGCGTGCATGGGAAACCATACACGCCCTTCTGCTTTTATATAGAGGCCATATCCATAAAAGATTACGGCTCGAGTTTGCCGCTCGTTACCAGGTGTTTGAGAAACTCGAGGTGGCGCACAACCTCGACGCGGTCGCTGCCGCCGTTCTGGTACCACTGACGCAGCCAGAGCAGGGAGACGACTTCATCGGAGGTGAAGCCGCATTCAGCTAAGGCTTCCGTTTCAGTGACGGCACTCTCGACGTTCGGGGTCATTTCCAGTTCTTCTTCAGATTGGGTTTGTGGATTCATCTCAGTATCCTTTCGCCTATAAAGGCTTGCCGCCGTCTATTTATTGTCATTTTTCCTGGTCATTGTCTTTGGAGTGATTTCCTCATTTCACCCGTATAGACGCCGACCCCATACTTTTTCAGATACCAATTTCTCTCTGATACAACATCATTTCCTCTACTACTTATTCCTCCTACAACAAGCATAATCGGAAATGAATGTTTTGACTATCTACCAGGTAACTTGCAAATAGTGAACTCGCTCACGTTCCTGTCGCTCAAGATACGGAATACATTCGGCCTGCCTACCGCCTTCATTCATGGCTGATTTGGAAAGCCGCTTGCTTTCTCCTTTCTGCTGTATATACGTTCGGATGGTTCAACAGGTTCCATCTTTATCTATGCCAATTTTACAACTATACGAAGTTCAAAGCCTGCCGGATGTGTGCCAGATTTGTTCACGTTTCTGGTCTCTATATAAAAGAACGCTGGTGGGTTACAGAATTCAAATGTGGATAATTTTAGAGCAGAGCAAGCAAGGCGCGTGAGCGGTTAGCCGCTCACGCGCCTTGCTTGCTCTGCTCTGATTTCTTCCTACTTGCGGACGACGATGTTGATCAGGCGACCGGGGACGTAGATGACTTTCTGCACGGTCGACTCACCGATGAAGGTGGCGACTCGCGGGTTGGTCAGCGCCAGGGCGCGCACCTCGCTTTCGCTGATGGTGGCCGGAACTTCGATGCGCTCGCGCACCTTGCCGTTGACCTGCACGACCAGCGTGAATATCTCGTCCTTTGCCAGCGCCTCGTCATAGATGGGCCACTCGCTCGTGTGGATGCTGTTGCTGTGACCGGTCAGGTGCCACATCTCCTCGGTGATGTGCGGGGCCATCGGGGCCAGCAGTTGGATCATCGTTTCCAACATCCGGCGGTAAGCTGCTGTGCGCGCAACCGGTTCGTGCTGCTGCTTAATCATCGCGTTGTTGGCCTCCATCAGCGCGGCCAGAGCCGTGTTGAAGCGGAAATTCGCCAGGTCTTCCGTCACGCGCTGGATGGTTTTGTGGCGCAGCCGCTCGATAGCCCTGCTTTCCGGCGTTTCCTCCTCGCTCACTCGACCCGGAACCCAGGTGTCGTTGACCAGGCTCCAGAAGCGGTTCAGGAAGCGCCAGATGCCTTCCAGATTGTCCGGCTTGAACGAGCCACCTTGATCGAACGGGCCGATGAACATCATGTAGCAGCGCACGGTATCGGTGCCGTACTTGTCGACGTACTTGTCGGGCGCTTCGACGTTGCCGCGAGACTTGGACATCTTCTGCCCATCGGCCCCCAGCACCATGCCCTGGTGGTACAGGCGCTTGAACGGCTCGTTGAAGTTCAGGTAGCCCATGTCGCGCAGCGCCTTGACGAAGAAGCGTGCGTACAGCAGGTGCATGACGGCATGCTCCGCGCCGCCGACGTACTGGTCGACGGGCAGCCAGCGCGTCATCTCCTCCATGCTCCACGCCTGTTCGCTATTGTGCGGGTCGGCGTAGCGCAGGAAGTACCAGGACGAGCAGATGAAGGTATCCATCGTATCTGCCTCGCGTGTGGCCGGACCGCCGCAGATCGGGCAGGTGGTGTTCACGAATTCCGGCTCGTAGCGCAGCGGCGACTCGCCGGTAGACTTGAACTGGACGTTGTCGGGCAGCCAGACGGGCAGTTGCTCTTCCGGTACCGGAACGGTGCCATGCTCCGGGCAGTAGACGATGGGAATGGGCGCGCCCCAGTAGCGCTGGCGGCTAATCAGCCAGTCGCGCAGGCGGTATGTGACCATAAACTTGCCCACACCCTGCTCTTCCAGGTAGCGCGTCACTTTCGCGATGGCCTCGTCTGTCGGTGTGCCATTGAAGGTACCGGAGTTGACCATTATGCCGTCGTGGACAACGTGCGCCTCCGTCCATGTATCTGTGTTGCCCGGCTCCTCGCCTGTGGGCCGGATGACCTCGATAATGGGAATGTTGAACTTGCGGGCGAACTCGAAGTCGCGCTGGTCGTGGGCTGGCACGCCCATGATCGCGCCCGCGCCATAGCCCATCAGCACGTAGTCAGCGATCCACACGGGAACCTGCGCGCCGTTGACCGGGTTGGTGACGTAGCCACCGGTGAAGACGCCTGTCTTCTCCTTCTCGGTGCTCATGCGCTCGATCTCGGTCATACGCCGCGCCTGATCTATGTACGCCTCGACGGCGGCACGCTGCTCAGGCGTGGTGATTTTCTCGACCCAGGGATGTTCTGGTGCCAGCACAAAGAACGTCGCGCCATAGATCGTGTCCGGGCGCGTGGTGAAGACGGGAATCTCCTCGCGCTTGCCCTCGATCTCGGCGGAGAAGCGAATCTCCGCGCCCTCGCTGCGCCCGATCCAGTTGCGCTGCATGGTGATCGTCTTTTCGGGCCAGTCGATCTCATCGAAGTTCAGCAGTTCCTCGGCATAGGCCGTGATCTTCAGCAGCCACTGGTCGATCTCGCGGCGTTCCACGATGCTGCCGCAGCGCTCGCAGGTGCCATCCGGCAGCACCTGTTCGTTTGCCAGTGTGGTATTGCAGCCGGGACACCAATTGGCAGGCGCTTTGGTGCGATAGGCCAGCCCGTGCTTGTAGAATTGCAGGAACAGCCACTCCGTCCACTTGTAGTAATCGGGCAGGCAGGTGACGACCTCGCGCTCCCAGTCCCAGCCCGCGCCCATCATGCGCAGTTGTTTGCGCATATTATCGATGTTCGCCAGCGTCCAGGTGCGCGCCTGCACACCGCGCTTAATGGCGGCGTTCTCGGCTGGCAGGCCGAAGGCGTCGAAGCCGATGGGCTGCATGACGTTGTAGCCCTGCATTCGCATGAAGCGGCCATAGGCGTCGAAGGGTGAGTAGTTATACCAGTGGCCCATGTGCAGGTCGCCTGACGGGTATGGGAACATCACCAGGTGATAGAATTTGGGTTTAGGCGAGTTGTCGGGGGCATGATACAGCTGTTCCTCCTCCCAACGCTTCTGCCATTTCGGTTCAACCTCTTTTGGATTATACTTTGTTCGCGTAATCATACGTATGTCATGCCCCTTATCTCCAACAAAACGTTTCAGCACCGAGTCGTAGGGGCGATGCCTTGTGCTCGCCCGTCGTTGCCAGAGGCGGGCCATCACGGGCGAGCACAAGGCATCGCCCTTTCGACTCGGTTGATAAAGTGAATACAAGTCCTTACTATAGTAAACACGAATCAACAAAAAAACCTTTCATCCGCGAGGGACGAAAGGCTAGAGCAATCCGTGGTTCCACCCTGATTTACATCAAATCATTCTCGACCGCTTTTCGCGTTCAAAAGCGCGAAAGCAAAAATGGTGGACCTGAGGGGATTCGAACCCCTGACCTCCTCCATGCCATGGAGGCGCTCTCCCAGCTGCGCTACAGGCCCAGGCGTGGTACGTGTGAGAAAACCGAGAATGAGCGTTTGATGTACACTCATTGCACGCTGTAACGGGCGTCCCGAAAAGTGCTAGACTTTTTGTTACCATCAAGAGGTAAATCTCTTGTTAACAATGCGCTTCACACTTTTTGCTCCCAGGCGAGTTCGGTCGGATGGTTGCAGCCTCGCACCAACCGGCTGCTCTCTGCAATGAACGGTTTGACCTACTACTCCTGATCGTCGCAATTGCTTGACTTGAACTGTTCCCGTACTATAACATAACGCTTTGCGCTTTGCAAGGCATCATTGCCATAATATCCCAAAAGTCATGGTATGACCGGTGGGAACGGAAACATGGTGGAGATGAGGGGGCTCGAACCCCTGACCTCGACAGTGCGATTGTCGCGCTCTCCCAGCTGAGCTACATCCCCGTGGGCGAAATGATAATACCATATCGGTAGAGAATTGTAAATAGGGTTTTTGGGTTTCTTTCGAGGAAAGGGCAATATGTGCCTGATACCCACGAGGGGTATCACTACATGATGTTTGCTTCCTCACAAAAGATAACGTTTTTTCATCTATAGAAATTCCCCTCTTGAGGTGTGGGATGCTGGAATTTATACTTGATAATGGAGTGGTTTGCTCATTATTTCTTCTGCTCTGTGTTACGCGGTTTTGATTACAAGGAGGTAAGACGATGACCCAGACAAATCCCAGGAGCGGAACTGACCTGTCGCAGCGGACACCGGAAGAGATTTTTACGCATCACGCCCAGGCACTGGGCGCGGAAGACCTGGACGCGACCGTGCTGGACTATGCCGGGGACGCGGTGCTCATCACGCCCGATAGCGTATTGCGCGGCAAGGAGCCTATTCGTGAGTTCTTCGCCGGAGTCTTCCAGGCTTTGCCAAAGGCACAATGGGGCGTCAAAACCAGCTACGTGAACGATGTGCTCTTCCTGCTCTGGACGGCGGACTCCGAAAAAGCCTACGTCTCCGACGGCGTAGACACCTTCATCTTCAAAAACGGCCTGATCCAGACTCAGACCGTCTACTGCACCATCAAAACGAAGTGATGGTGTAAAAGCAGGCGAGGATTTTCAGGCTGCTTGTGAGCTAAGTAGCCATACTACTGTGGCCTCATCTGGTACAGTGGCGATCTTTTCGACCAGGAAGTCAAGTACATCGGGTTTATTAACCTGTGACACCGTTTGCTGGGCGAATTCGGTCAAGGTAGGAAAGCGTCCTCTAACGATATTGACCACTGATCTCTGCAATGCCTGTACCTCACCTTCAGCCTTGCCTTCGGCTCGGCCTTTGGCTTCGCCTTCGGCTTTCCCTTTGGCTTCGCTCTCGGCTCGCAGTCTCTGGATATCGGGGTCTTGTTCTAACAGGCTGTCAAACATATGTAATCGCTCCTCTACTCGGCGCTTGTCGGGTGCCGCGACGGTTTCGGCCCGTCGCAACAGGGTACGAAACCAGATAAACTGCCGTGATAATAAGCTTGAATCATAACATGTCCATGCGCTGCTTACAATAGGTATTTTGTTCTCTTGCATTCATTAGTAATCCCAATCCTTCCCATTCTCGTACCTCTCTCATTAGCACCTATAAGCCGTTTGGGGGATGCAATAGTTGTATACAAACGAATGTAGGTGCCGATTTATCGAGCACACCGCCGATTTATCGGCTTCCGGGGCCGATAAATCGGCGG